>NZ_JAYMYJ010000094.1:0-74031 GCF_035668035.1 Candidatus Thiothrix phosphatis
AACCGCAAGGTTGCTCAGCCAACGGAAGGGCAAAAACTCACCTTGAAAGCCCTACCGGGATGATTTTATGTTTCAGCTACGCGGCAATGAATTTAATCCACTGGGCCGCAGCATTGATGTCCACATCCATAGGCTACGTAACAAGCTTGAAAGTAGGCCATCAAAACCGGCGTATATTCGTACTGTCCGAGGAAAAGGCTATGTATTGCATTTGCCCTGATGGCAGATCAGGGTAAATTCATCAGGTGCCGCTTTTTTATGTTTTTCTTCAACGCAGCCATCCATTCGGCCCCTGTTGAGAATGCCTGCCCTGTTGTCAGGCATTCTCAAGGCGTTGTGCTTCAGGAAACCACGCTGGATGAATCCAAAAGGGCGGTAGGTTTATATTTGCTGTAAACCGGCGGCTGTTCCGTGCCAACCGCAATCACCACGCTGGAAATGGCGCGCAGGCGATCCACCAAGTCATTGTTGTCGTCCACCAGCTTATTGAAATTGTCTTTCAGATACATGTTTTCAGCGCCCAGTTGCGCCAGCTTTTGCACATTGTCGCTGGAGCTGCGTTTCAATTCGGCGTAGTTTTGCTGCAATTCATCCCGGTCTTTGCCCAATAAGTCATTTTGCTGTTGGGAGTCTTGCAGGTTCCGCTCCAGTTTTCCAACCTGGGCTTGAACGTCTTCCAGTTGCCGTTGCAGTTTTTCACCCTGTTCTTTGGCGATGGTCAGGGTGGCGATTTCCTGCTTTTGGGTTTGGATGCATTCTTGCAGGCCGGTTTTTTCCTGCTCCAGCGTGTCCAGGGTTTTATTGCGGTAACGCAAGTCTTCTGCCAAGCCATCGCGTTCGGCCCGGGTTTTGTTGAGCACATCCAGTTCTTGGCGCTGGGTGCTGACCAGCTTTTCCAAATGCTGCTTTTCTTCTTGCAAGGCAAGCGCACTGGCTTTCTGTTGTTCCAGCGCGGCCTGCAACAGCTCTTTTTGCTGCCTGACCTGCGTCAGTTCACTGATGGTGGCGGCCTGTTGCTGGTTTTCCTGTTGGAGGGCGGCTTGCGCTTTTTCCAGCCGCAGGATGCTGTTGGCTTTGTCCTGCATTTCGAAACCCAGATCCTGCTGTTTTTTCCGTTCTTGGAGCTGGGCTTCATTCAGTGCGTTGATCTGTTGCTTTTGGGAATCGCAAAAACCCTGCAATTCGGTGTTTTTGGCTTCCAGTTCCGCAATGCGCTTTTTCTGGCTTTGGCCTTCCTGTTGCAATTCTTCCCGCTGCCATTTGTCCTGTATTTGTGCACTGTTCAGGCTGTCGATGGCCGCTTTTTGTTTGGCGAGTTCCGCCGTCAAATGGGCGTTGGCTTCGGTCAGCTGTTTGCATTCGCTTTCCAGCCCTTCAACGTGTTCCTGCAATTCGGCGCGCTGCTGTTTGACATCGTTGAGCACCGCCAATTCCTGTTTAAGGGTGTTCGCCAATTGCTCTTGTAGGGCTTTTTCCTGTTTCTGTTGTTGATAAGCGTCTTCTAGCCGTTGGTTTTCTTTGCCGAGATTTTCGAGCTTGTTTTGATAATCCTTCAGCTCCAATTGCAGGGCGTGGAAGGTTTCCAGTTTTTCTGTCTGGGCTTCAAGCCGCCGTGCCAATTGGAGTTTGTCTTTTTCAAGGTTGGCGGCGGCGGTTTGCTGGGTTTTGATTTCCAATTCCAGCTCGTGGCGTTGCTGTTTTTCGCCGTTCTGCTGGGTTTTGAGTTGTTCGATTTTGTCTTGCAGGGTGGCGGCGGCTTGCTGCAAGCCTTCCTTTTCCCGTTCGAGCGTGGCGATTTCGTGCTTTTTGCCGTTTAACTCCAGCGCCAGCGTTTGCAATTGCTGTTGGCTTTGGGCGTTGGTGTCCTTGAGCGCGGTGATTTCCCGGAGGTGGTTTTCTTCTTGCCGCCTGAAGTTTTCCTTGTCGTGTTCCAGGTTACTGACCTGATGCTCCCGGGTTTGCAGCTTTAGCAGCAAATCCTGGTGGGCTTGTTTGAGTGTGGCATGTTCCTTGGACAGGTTGTCCAGCGTTTTGCCTTGCTCTTTGTTGGCGTCTTGCAGCCGCTGTTTGGTTTGCTCCAGGCCTTCAATAATATCCCGCTGATCCTGCAACTTCAGTTGCAGCTTGCTGAATCCCTGGTTTTGATCGTCATCGGTGTTTGCCATTGCTGTTACCTGATAGTTGATAAGATTTCGTAAGACGTCACCCTGGCCTTCAACACATCATTTTCTTGTTGGGCTTGTTTGAGTCCGCGTTGCAGTTTTTCATGGCCGAGCCGGGTTTCTTCCAGTAGCTGCTGGGCTTCTTTCAGTGATTTTTGTAGCGTGGCGTTGTGGCTTGCCTGCTCGTCATAAACTGTCGCCAATTGCTGGTTGCGGGTTTTTTCCATGGCCAGTTGGTGCTGGAGATCCTGGATGGTTTTGGTTTGCTCCCGCAGGTTGTCTTCGGTTTTCGCCAGCGTGTTTTGCAGGTGGGTGATAGTCCTGACTTGGCCGTCATAATCGGTGGCCAAGCGTTCATTATCCTGGCGGAAGCGCTCCAATTCATGTTTTTGTTGTTTGCTTAGGTTGTGGCTTTCCTGAAGTTGCGCTTGTGTTTGGTGTAAGGTGTTTTGCAGGCCAAGGTATTCTGCGGTTTGCTCATTATGGTGTTTGTTGAGTTCCGCCAATTGGATTTGTGAAGATTCCAGGCGTTGCAATTCCTGCAAATTCTGCGTGTGGCTTTTCTTCAGGTTTTCATGCGCCAGCGATTCCAGTTCCCGCTGGTTGCGGATATCCAGAAACTTTTGTTGTTCTGTCTTGGCCGCGTCGTAGGCGTCATGCAAATCTTTGTCGAGCCGGGCAATGGTGGCTTCAAGCCGTTCGTTTTCCCGCTGCTGTCTGTTTAGGTCGGAGCGGATTTGGTGTTCATGGGATTTGCAGACGCTTCTTCCCATCAGCCAAGCGACCAGCGCAACCATGGCGGCAAGGATGGCGAGTTCATACTCCAACGCAAAATCCAGCATTATTTCATGTCCTCCACAATAAATTCGATGCGCCGGTTTTGGGCGCGGCCTGCTTCCGTATCATTGGGGCCGACAGGCTCGGTGTCCCCTTTGCCAATGGCTTCCAGGCGTTCCATGGGTATGCCCCCCAGCGTGAATAAGGCGCCTTTGACGGCTTGGGCGCGGTGATAGCTGAGTGCCTGATTATCCTGGTCGCTGCCAATATCATCGGTGTGCCCGACAATAATGATTTTTGAATGGGCGCAGAAAATGGCGGTGTCCGTCAGTTTTTGCAATAGCGGGTCGCTTTTATGCTCGATAATGGCTTTGCCGGTTTCAAAATAGATTTTGTCGGTGCCCAACAGCTCATTGAATTTTTGTTGGCAAACGATTTTGGCGTGGTCGGCAGCGATTAAATCGATGTTGATTTGGTAATGCTGGTTGCTAAATGCTTGCAGGGTTTTTTGAAAAGATTCGGCCTCGGCGGTGGTTGGTGCCTTGCCGGTGATTTCCAGCGTTTGGTCATTCAAGCCGATATAGGCCGTGTCGAGTTTGGCGGTTTCCGCCAGTAAGGTTTTGGTGAGATCCAGCCAGCCTTCCGGTGCCCCTACAGCTGTTTTCAGGTCGCTGGTGACCGTCAGGCCGGGAAAGCTCTTCTGGATCATTGACGATAGGGTTTGTTTGTCTGCATCACTGGGGAAATAGCCGCTGATTGCCAGTTTTCCATCGGCCTTTTGCACATTCAGCCGGTAAGGGCGCACGGGGGCTGGGGTGATGCCGTCATGCACGCTTTTCACAAACCAGGTGGCTTTGGCAGTTGCAACCGCTTGCTGGTGCGCTTCTGGGGAAAGGGTCGAGCCACCCAGCACAATATCCCGCCCGTGAGCTTGGACGGACGCCCAGCCCAAACCGTTGGCGTGCAATGTCCGGCTGACGGAAGATTCCAGCCCGCTGCTGACGGTGGCGGCCAGTTTCGGCAGGGCATGCAGCAGGATTGCCAGCAATACAAGCAAGCCGAGCAGTTGTATGGCCCAGGTTCTTAGCGTCATCAGCCGACACTCCGGACATTCTGGTAAGGGTGGTATTCGCGCGGTTGCCCGCTGCTGAAGATGTAGGGGAATTGTTTGATGGAAACATCCCCTTTATCTGGCAGGGCGACTTCAATGTTGTGGCGCAGGAATTCGAGGTAGACCGCTTCGCGCATGGCCGCCAGGGTGGCAGGCCGCAATTGGCCCTTGATGACCCGGCAGGAGAGGACAAAGGTCGTCTGCGCCTGGTTGAAATCTTCCAGCGCCACGCTGACCGTTTCATTTTGCATGACGTTCGGGTGGTTGCGGGCCACGCCGGTCAGCAGCTCCCGGATGACCTGCGGGTCAACGCCGTAGGCGGCCCTGATCGGCAGGCTGATCAGCAGGTCGTCACGCAAGTGGTGGGATTTGTTGATGATTTCTGACGCGCCGATCTTGCTGTTGGGAATGATGATTTCGACATTCTGCGCGGTCTTGATGCGGGTGTTGCGCAGGCCGATATGGGTGATTACGCCGCTTTCACCTTTGAAATCAATGGTGTCTCCCAACACGAAGGGCGAATCGGTCAGGATCAGGATGCCTGCAATCACATCCGCGAGGGTATCCTTGGCCGCCATGCCGATCGCCAGCCCGGCGACGCCCAACGACGCCAGCAAAGCCGTCAGCTCAATGCCCCAGACCTGGAAGACGGAATAAATGCCCGTCATCGTCATCAGGATCATGGTGACGTATTCAAAAATGGGCAGTGTCTTGGGTTGCAGCAGGCTGTTGCTTTCAATGGCTTCGTCTGTTTTCGCCAAGTGGCGCAAAGTCAGGTGCGCCATCTGGTTGGCAAACAGGAACACGCTGACGATCAGCAGCGTGGTGAGGAGCGACACACTGAGTGTGCTGATGGTCGCAGGCAAGGCGGCGGACTTGACGGCAATGATGATGCTGGTCAGGAACGTCAGCCGGAAAACCAACAAACCGGCCAGTTTGGCAGTTTCATTGGCCAAGCCAAATTTGAACCAGTGTGAAACCCTGGCAATCAGGATAACGACGTCTTTACTCAAAGACCAGGCAATAAAGTAGCCGATAATCACGAGAACGCCTGCACGCCAAGCGGCGTAATCATTTAAAAGCGCCCAGGCGGCGTGCAATTTTGAGAAAATATAAAAAACAGCAAGAACAGAAAAATTTACAAAATACTGTAAGGCGGAATCTATTCCCATATCCAGCTTCTATCACCCCTTTTTAATACAGAACACACCAGCATTCCGATTCATTGTCGGATACTTAAATAATCTCCCTCGCAAAGTCCGCTTTAATCATTGGGCGAAACCTCCGCCAATGCTGACACAAAGGCGCAGTGTTTTACATTGAAGTTAACACTTCTTAACATTTTAGCGGGCGCAACACATGCTGCGCCTTTTAAACGCCGCTGCATTAGGGTTTATGTCCGCCGGAACGTGGCGAATTTAGGTGCTTTGAATCCGGCCTAAATCCGCGCCCAGTATTCCGTGGGCATTTCCATGCACATTTTGAGCGCGCCGGTGCAGCCGCAATATTCCGCGTCCTGCACGCATTCCACACGTCCGCCACCGTAAGCTTCCAAGCTGTTTTCGATGGCGATGTCGATCCCTTTCAGGCGGGAGCCGCCGCCCGCCAGCAAAATGTTGTGGCGCAGGCGCTCTTGGAAATCGGGGTCAAAACTGCCGACGAGTTGTTGCACTGCGGCGCTGATGGGGGTGGTCAGGCGCAAACAGCATTCCCGCAGCAATTGGGTGATGTCGTATTCCTGTGGGACGCCCAAGGTGTTGAGCTTGACTTTGACCGGGTCGGCGGTGGCGGAGACGTAGCCGTATTTTTCCTTGATGTTGCGGATGATTTTGGGGGAAAGCTGGACATCGGGATACTGCTTGTGGATGGCTTGGGCAATGTCGGCGTCGAGGAAATTGCCAGCGGTTGTCAGGGTGAGCTGGTCTTCCGGGTCTGGCAGGGAACCATGGATGCGGCACAAGTCCGTGGTGCCTGCGCCAATATCCACGATCAGGCATTCATCAAAGCGCTCGCTGGCGTAAGCGACCGCGAACGGCTCGCTGACAATCAGCACCTTGTCGATAAAGCTTTCCGTCAGTTGGATGAGGGCCTTTTTGTTGATGATGCTGGCTTGTGCGGGCACGCCGATGGCGGCGTATACCTGATCGCCCGCCTGCTTTTCCGGCAGGCCGATGTGCAGCAGGTGTTGCAGGATCAGGGCGGTCGCTTGCAGGGATTGCTCATCGTCGCGGATCACGCCATCCGCCAGCGGCCAGATGAGGTTGACTGCCAGCCGGTTGTCCAGCGCTGCCGCACCCAACAGGTAATCCTTTTGCAGGCGTTTGCGGGAAATGACGTCTTTCGGGTAACCGACACAGGTTTCCACGCTGACGCGCTTGCCGGTGGAGGTCGTGATGGAGGAACGGCTGGTGCCAAGGTCGATACCGACGTGATAGAGAGTAGGCATGGTATGCATCCGAAATGGTGGTGTGGCGGTTAAAGGGCTTCCCTGAGCGCAATGTTTTCCTTGATCAGCTGTTCAAACAGCGCCTGTTTGCCGCTGGCTGCGGGGGTTGTGGCGGAGGGGGCCGCTGGTGGTGGTTGCGTTTTGGCGGCGCTGTTTTGTTGTTGGGTGTGGAGCGAGTCGTACTGGCCTTGCAAATCCTTGAGTTGCTGCTCCAGTTCGGATTGTTTGCTTTCGGCGGTTTTGCGCCCTTTCCGGTGATGGTGCCACGATTTCAACACCAGCAGCTTTACCGCCAGCAGCCCCCCTACCAGCACAATTGCGCCAGGTGCCAGGTGGAGCGCGGCGACGTGGGTCAAGGGGGCGGCGATTCCTTGGGCTGGTGTCATGGCGTCATTCCTCTTGTTTGGAGGTGTGCAATTCGATGCGGCCTTCGTTCATTTTCCACACCCGGTCGGCGACATGGAAGTAATGGTCGTCATGGGTGACGGCGATGATGGTCTTGCCCATGTCGCGGACTTCGCCCAGCAGGGTCTCGTAAAAATACTGGCGGAACTGGGGGTCTTGGTCGGCGGCGAATTCATCGATCACCAGGATGGGCTTGTCTTCCAGCATGGCGGCGATGAACGCCAGCCGCTTGCGCTGGCCAGTCGACAGGCTGGTGTTGGTGAAGCCGCCGTCCTGATAGCGGACTTTGTGCTGCATGTGCATTTTTTCCAGCCAGTAATTGACCGTCTGCGCGTCGATATTGCGCACGCCGTAAAATTTGTCGAACAGGTGGAAGTCGGTGAAGATGATCGCAAACAGTTTGCGGTAGGCCGGGTAATGCAAATGGCTGACGGCGGTGCCATCCACCAGCAGGCCGCCTTGCCGGGGGTAATACAGGCCGGTCAGCAGTTTCAGGAAGGTGGACTTGCCGCTGCCGTTGCCACCAATGATGAACAGCAATTCCCCGCGCCGGACTTCCTCGTTGAACGGCCCGGAGGTGAAGGATTCACCATTGGCGCTGGGGTAAGCGAACTGCATATTGTCGATGGTCAGGGTCTGGAAGCCGCCAAAGTCCATCCCGGTGGCGTCGTCCTCGCTGCTATGGGCGTGGACGATGGCGGCGTCCATCTCCTCTTCCAGCGCGAACAAATCCGCAATTGCCAGATTGACGCGGTTGAGCATTGGGATCATGTTCACCAGCACGGTGGAAGGGCCGGTCAGGAACAGGAGGGTGGCGGATATTTTGAAAATATTGCCGATGTGTTCATGGCTGAAGCTGGGCAGGATGAACACCACGATCGGCAGCAGTATGTAAATGAACAGGCGGCCAAAACCCCACAGGCGCGATTCATTTTTGCGCACGCTGGATTTGATCTGTTGCGCTTCGGTGGAAACATTGGCGATCCGCTCCAGCAAATCCTGGCCCTTGGCGTAGTTGACCTTGATCTCCTTGAAGCCCTCCACGAGGTGGGAGATGGACTTGAAGTAAAGCTTTTCTTTCTGGTTCACGTCCTGTAGGGACTGCTTGATGAAACGTGCCTGCGCAATGAAGTACAGGACGCCGATCCCCATCGCACCCAAGGTGATGGTGAAACTGAGCGGCGAAATATAACCCAGGTACAGCAGGGAAAAGAGCATCAGGGTGAGCATCTGGAACGCGCTGACGATCTGCGGCACTGCCTGGGAAATGAGGGTGTCGTTTTGCGTCAGGCGGCCATACAGCGTGTTGCCGCCCACTTTTTCCATGAAGGCCAGCTCCACCTGCTGCACTTTGTGGGTCAGGCGGGTCCTGATCTTGAAGATCGCCTGTTCAATGATCAGGATGGCGCGTTCGAACGCATACCACTGCCCGTACAGGAACAGGGCGAAGGTGATCATATACAGCAGGAAATACTGGGTGAGGTCTTCATTGTTGGCGACGGCGGCGGTGGCGTGGTTGACAATGCCCAGCAGCAAGGCGTTGGCGATGCCTGAAATGGTCGCAATCAGCAAAACTTGCAGATAGGACTCGGTGGTTTCCCGTTCGAGAAATTTCAGCAATTGCATGGGGCGACCCACACAGTATGAGATGGACAGTTGGCTGCGCTGGAAGGCGTCATACTCTACCTCGCAAGGATGGATGAATATTAAATAAGCTGACGGCGCGCCGGAAGCCGACTTTACAATTCTTAACAATCCTGCCCGGCATGCAACGGGTAGCAGGTGATTCAAGCATTATCATGCTTCCTGGGCAAGCGGGGGCCATAGCGGAGCCAGACGGTCAGCACCAGCATGGCCAGCAGCAGAATCCAGGTCAGTTGGATGGCATTGATGTTGACGTTATGCCCGGATTTGGGCGCGCCCAGCAATTGCGGGTAAGGCTGATGTGCCGGTGTTGCTGGCGGGCCGCCATTCACCGGCGCGGCGTACAGGTACAGGGTGTTGCTGGCAGGCGTGAACACCAGTGATTGCACGGTCTGCGGGCTGAAAATTTCGTAACGGTAATTGGCCGTATCGGACAGCAGCGTGGAAACGGACTCCACAGCGGCGGGCTGGGCAGGTGTGAAGCGCGCCAGTTCCCGCAGCCGCCGCCAGCGGACATTGTCTTTTGGGTCTTTGCAAGCGCCCGGCGTGGTGGGCAGCATCAGGCAATCCACCGCTGCCAACTGGTTCGGGCGTCCCCATGGCAGGCTATCGCGGCTTGGGCTGTTCCAGACGCGCCGCGCCGCGACATTGCTGGCGGCGTTGTATTCCTGCACCAGCGCGGTGTGCCGGTCTGCCAGCAGGATGCTGTGGTCAAAGGCGTAGGTTTTGCCGTCGAGCCTGTTGGCGGCGGCGTCCGCGCTGTTTTGCTGTTGCAACGCTTGCCGCAATGCAAAGCCGATGCTGGTGGCCTGTTTCGGCAAGTGCCTGGTTTGCCGGTAGGGGGAATTTGGCGCGGCGTTGAGCAGGCTGAGGAACAGCCCCCGGTCGTTGAAGCCCGTGGTGACGGCCAGGATGCCCGCGAAACCGATGGTGGCCAGCGTTTTATTGTCCGCATCGGCATAGACGGTCACGGCTTGCAGGCTGCGCAGCTCCGGGGTGCTCGGCATTTCCAGGTTGCGCCCGGAAATCGGGCTATCCAGCGCCGAGGCGTTGCCAAAAACGCTGAAGGCTACGCCATCTGGCATGGCCAGACCCAGTTCGGGCAGCAAATTCAACACTTGGTATTCTTCCTTGGACAAGCGCCCGTCACCGGGGATGCTGTCCTCGGCCAACGTCCAGGCTCCGGCCACGCCTTGCATTGCATCCTGCCATTCCTGGTCCAGTGGTTGCAGCAATTGCGGCAACTGCTGGCGGCGCAGGCTGGCGAAGCGGGTGGGGTCAACCACGCTCGCCAGATAGCGGTCGTAACGGCGCTCAATGTCTGGAAACAGCGCTTTCGCTTGGCGGCCAGTTTCCGCCCCGATTGCCAATGGCGACAGGCCGCTGGTGTTGATGCGGATGACCGGTATTTTGGCAGGGGGTGCCGCCAACCCTGCCAACGGGCAGAACAGCAGGCTTGCGGAAAGGGCCAAAACTTTGCCCGCAGGCGCGCGGCGGGCGCGGGGGCGCATCCTCATGCCATCGGTTGCGGCTGCTTTTTACGGAAACTCAGCAGCATCAGCGCCACATACGTCATGAGGACGCTATAGCCGATGGCGACCACGGCACCTTCGGCCTGGATGACCAGTTGGTCGAGGTCGGGCAGGTCGAAATTGCCCTCCGTGCCCAGCAGGGCGAAGCATAAGGTTCCCCATACCCCGCCCACGCCGTGGATGGCCACCAGATAGGCGGTGCGCACTTGCCACGCCTGTTTCAGGAAATATTTGCGCAGGACGGAAAACGCCATGTTTTGCAGCAAGCCAGCGCAGGCACCGATCACCGCCGCTTCCATGAAGGTGACGCTTTGGGCGCAGGCGGCGACCGCCACCAAGCCGCTGACGAAGCCGCTCAGGCCACGGGCGATGCGGCTTTTGTCCGTCCGGAAGAACACATAATGCAGGAACGCTGTCATCCCGCCAGCAGCGGCGGCCAGGCCGGTGTTCAGCATAACGCTGGGGATTTGGTCGCTGGAAATTGGCAGGGCAGCGGTCGTGAAACCAAACCAGCTCAACCACAACAGCAACGTGGCGCTGGACGAATAAACCGGCTCGTCAGGCGTGTTATCCGTTTGCGTTGGGGAAGAAGGGTTTGCGAGCTCCAGTTTCCATACCAGGGCGAAGGCGAACCAGGCGGAAACCGAGTTGATGACGGTGGAGCCTCCCTGATCCGTGAAGCCAATGCCTTCCAGCCAGCCTTTGTTGCCGGGGATGAAATAGCCAGACCATGCCCAATGCCCGAATACCGGCATGAGGATGGCACCGACAAACACGGCCAGCACCATGTGCGCGGCGCTGGAAAGGCGGCTGCCGACAGCGACGTAGACGATCAAGGCGGACAGCATGGCGAAGCCGGTGTGGTACAGCACAAAGAGGGGGAAGGGGTAGACCGGTTGGGCGCTGGCCCCGCTGGGCGCGCTTCCCAGCAGGTAGGAGGAGGCGCCAATCCAGCCGGAATACGTAGTCCCGTACATCAGGCCGAAGCCCAGCACGAAATAGCCCAGGAAGACCCCCAGGCAGGCCAGCAGCATGCCTTGATGCTGTTCAGTCCCATCCGCCAGCAGTTCCTGCCGGTTGCGGCCGGAAAGCACGAATGCCAACGGTGCGAAAAACACCAGCACAATGGACAGCAGCATCCATAGGCGATTGAGGTCGGCGTTGACGGCGAGCTTGAGTTCATCGCCCTTGCCAGAATTTTTTGCGCTCACCAGCGCGTCTTTAAGGGCTTTTAATTTTTCTTCCAGCGTGTTGAGCTGGATCAGGATTTCATACAGGCGGATGGAGTTGTCCTCAATCAGGGACTTTTGCGAGTTCAGTTCGGCGATGTTGGCGCGCGTGTCCCGCGTCAGGGGCAGCATGTCCTGTTTCAATTGCTCAATGTTGGCCGTGTTGGCGCTGACGATGCCACGGTTTTGGTCTAGCCCAGTGGTCACGTCTTTCAGTTTGTTGTTGATCAGATCCAGGCCATCTTTGACGGTTTGCATGCCGCTGCGGTTGATGTCGGCGCTTTCCTTGCTGTTTTCGATTTCCTTGCGTAAGGATTCCAGCGTCTGTTGGATGACCTCGATGTTCGCCATGCTGTTTTCAATTTGTGACTGGGCCTGGGCTTTGGCGTTGCCACTGCCGCCCTTTGGCGCATCATCCCCGGTGGAGCCCTTGTCTTTGGCACCCTTGTCCGGTGTTGGGGTTTTGTCCGCGTCTTGGTCTTGCTTCGAGGGTTCCGTTTTTTCAGTCGACGGTTTTGCATCGTCCGCTTGCCCGCTTTTTTCCGCCGCATAAGCAAGGCCGCCGCCCCACATCGGCAACAGGAGCAGGATCAGCAGGATGGGAAGGGCCAAGGGAAAACGCCGGGTGGAAATCATGTGCATGGTGTCCTCAATTCTCCGGTTTCGGTGCGTCCGTTTGGGGGGGAGGCGCAGGTGACGGTGGCGGTTTGTCCAGCAGGTCGGCGCAAGCGGGCGGGTCAGCCGGGATGGCTTTTTCCAGTTGCGACAGCAGTTCCGTATCCTGCTCCCGCACGGCTAGCCGCATGGTGGTGGGCGGCAGTTCGACCCCATCAGCGGGCGTTTCAACCAGCCGGAGGTCAGCGTCCGCATGGCCGAATGGCGTGTTTTCTACCCGCGCCCTGAAATAGGCTGCGTCCGTGAAGATGGCGTCAATGCGGCCATAAACGAGGTCAAACACGCCGCTTTCCAGCAAGGGGTAAGGCTTCAGCCGGGCAATGCTGCTGTAGTCGTCCAGCAGGTATAGGTAAAGCAGGGAGCTTTCTTGTACGCCAATCGTCGTATGGGCGAAATCTTCCTGCTTGCTCCGGTGCTGCGAAGCCTCCGCTTGAATAAAGACGGGCGTGATTTTACACAGCGGCGGGCTGAGTTTGATGTGGTCGGTATCCGGCAGGACAAGGGCGTCAATCACAACCAAGCCATGCAATTGCTGGGTTTGCACATTTTGCAGCAAGGTGTCGAAATCGTTTGCGGCAAATTCACAGGTCGCCTTGATTTTTTTGCAGACAGCGTTGACGGCGGTGATCAGGATGCCGGTGGCTTGTTGCTGCTTGTCCAGGTAAGTGTAGGGCGCACGGTTTTTTTCAATGCCGATGAACAGGCGGGTGGTGCTGGTTTCGTCAGCCCGTGCTTGGGTGTGGCCCAGCAGGGTAAACAGTAGCGCCAGCGTGGCGGCGCGGCCCACCGGTTTCATGGCGCTCCCCTTCTGTTTTCAACAATCGCGGTTTCATCAGGGTAGATGAAGGCGTTGGGGGAAAGCAGCAGGATGGGGGTGTCGGACAGCCCGTAACGTTGTAGGTTGACGAGGTTGACGGAAACTTCCGGCAGGTTTTTCATGCGTTCGGCGAATTCGTGCACCTTCAGCCCATTCAACAGGCCGTTGTAAGCTTGGGTGCCGCCTTTGCCCTGCACGTCGATGTCAGAACGCTTGCCGAGGACAAGGCAGATATTGGGGTCAGTGTTGTGTTCATCCAGGGAGATGGAGGGTATTTTGAAGAAGGCCAGGCTTTGGTTGAGGCGCTGGAGCAATTTGGCGTCGATGCTGTAATAGGGGGGGATCAGCATCGCATCCACTTTCAGCGACAACCTGCCGTAGCAGTCGATCATGGCCTGTTCGGTTTCCCGTTTGTTCAAGGCGGAAAACGCGACTGTGCAGCCGACAATTTCGGTCTGTTTGCGCTTTGCCAAGCCTTGCAGCAGTTCGTAACCAGCCGCTTTGCGCCCATCTGCGGTATTTTCGTAAATGATGCCGATGCGCTTGAATTGCAGGATTTCCTGCGCCAGATCCAGCAGGTAAATCTTATTGTCATCATCATGCATGGGTTCGGTGAAAATTTTCCTGAAATCCGTCACCGTCCGTTGCGCACCATATTTTTCCTGCTGTTCCTTGCTGAAGCGTTCCAGCAGGTAGGGGATTTGCAGGGCGGGCAGGGCGTACCATTTGCCTTCCTGCCGTGCCTGGAAGAAATATTTTTTGCCGCGCAATTCCCCCGCCTGGTCGTAAGCATGGATGCCGGTCAGGCCCACCCAGGCGGGCATGTAGTGCAATGCGGAGCTAAGTAAGGGGGGGGTTGTGGAGCCTGCCCGCTCAATGGCGGCGGCCAGCAGCATGAGGGAGTCGTAACCTTGCGCGGCGTTGTAATCCGGGTCAGTTTCATATTTTTTCTGGTATTGGCGGATAAACTGCTGGTTGAGTGCGCTGCTGTCGTCGGCTTTGTACAGGGACGGGATGATGGTGCCGTCAGCCGCGTCCCCGGCTGCGTCGGTGTAACTGGCGCGGTTCATCGAATCATCGCCAAGAATGGGTTGCCGGATGCCCATTTCCCTGAGCTGAAGCGCCATGCGCCCAGCGGCGTCGCTGGCGGCGGTGATGAAGATGGCGTCAAATTTCTCACTGTTGAATTGGGAAATGATGGGCCGGTAGTTGGTGTCCTTGTCGAAAAAGGAAGAGCGCTTGACCAGCCGGATGCCCTGTTTGATGGCCTTGTCTTCAAACAAAAACGCCAGTTCGCGGTTCAGGTCTTCCCGTGAGTACAGCATGACCATTTTTTGGTAGCCAAGGGTTTTGGCGGCGCTGGCCAGTTGTTCGGCCATGATTTCGGTGTTGGGCGCCATCCGGTACACATACTGGAAATTGTGGTTGGTCAGCACCTGGGTGGTGGCAAAAGAGGGCATGAACACGACCTGGCTGCGCTCGTAGATCACGGAGGCAGGCAGCGCAATTTTAGAGCGGCGGTGCCCTAGCACGGCGACAGTCCTGGGGTTGGCGACAATGCGGCGGATGGTTGGCTTGATGTCTTCAAAGGTGTCGCCATCCTGCTCGATCCTGATATTGAGGTTGCGCCCGAGCAGTTTGCCTTGGCGCTGGTTGATTTCCGCCGCCGCCAGCATCACCCCGTTCAGGTAGGCGCTTTTCGCCGCATCCTGGATGGCGACGATTTCGATGTCCCCTTTGTTTTGCCGGGCGTAAGCCAGCCGCCGTTCGGCCATGCCTTCAAAATCCGGGCTGCATCCGCCCAACATGACGGCAATGGGCAGGAGGAGCAGGAGCAATAACAGGCGTGGCGCAGGCAGGCTCCTCATGGCGTTTTATCCGCTCCGGCGGGCGTGGGCGCGGCAGGTTCCGGGGGTGGCGGCGCATCGCTTGAGCCGCTGTCCGGGCTGGTTGGGGCGCTGGTTTCAGCCGCAGCTTCCGGTGTTGCGGCGGATGGCTGCGCTTCCTTGCCATCGCTGCCGCTGGTGTCCGCTGCACCCTCCGCCGCCGTGGCGGATGGAGCCGCTGGGGCGGGCGCTGGGGAGAGCGCCTGGTCGGTGTTCAGGATGAGCGGCAGGCCGTCTTTGCCGCCGCCAACCACGACCACTTTGGCGTTGGGGGAGGAGGCCAGCGCTTCGGTGGCCTGGATGCCTTGGTAGCGCAAGATGGATTCCGAGAGCGATTCGTTGACAATCTGATGGTGGGTTTTCACGCCTTCGGCTTCGATTTTCAGGCGGTCTGCTTCTTTTTTGGCGGTTTGGATGCGGAATTCATAGGATTTCATGAATTCTTCCTGCCGCAGTTTGTCTTCGATGGCCTTGACGATCTGGGGCGGGAGCGTGATGCTGCGGATGATGATGTCTTCCACTTCCACATAGTTGCGGCCTACCTCATCGGTGGCGGCAAGGATGGCCTTGGTCAGCAGCCCGGCTTCATTGGTGTAAATTTGTTCTGCCGTGTATTCGCCCAGCTGCTTGCGCATGACGGATTCGATCTGGGGCAGGATGACCCGCTCCAGGTAGTCCGGGCCAATGCGTTGGTGCAGGATCCCCAGCAATTCGTATTCAGGGCGGTAACGGACGGCAAGGGAGAGGTGGACAGTCAGGCCCTTGTTGGTGATGACGTCAAAATCGTGGAACGCGACCTGTTTGCGCACTTCGTAAATGTAAACGGTGTCCAGCGGGCTGAAAATGTGCAGGCCTTCATCATAAACCTTGTCAATTTCCGTACCGCTGAAACGGCGGAATAGGATGCCTGCTTCACCTGGTTCAATGGTGATGACGATCTTGGACCAGAAAAAGACGACAACCAGCGCCGCAATCAGGAGCAATACGATCAGGACAGGGGTTTTGCGCCGCACCCATTGCTTGAGCATAGCGCTGGCGCTTTGAGCGTCACTGTTTTCCACCTAGGGTACCAATGCTTAGTTTAGGCAACACTCTGGTTGATGCAGTTGGGGCAAATGATCAGCATCAACGCTTCCACAATAAAACTCCCGCCTGTGCGATCCCACAAGCGGGAGTCTTAATCTGGCAAAGCCATCGGTCAGGCGGCGGCGGGAGCAGTCTGGACGGGGGCTTCAGTCTTTTTGAACGCTTTGCCGAGGGCGTAGTACGCGCCAATGCCCAGCAGCGCGCCGCCGACGGCGGCCATCCCCATCGGATGGGCGAGCACGAAAGCTTTGGTTGCGGTGCCGACATTGGCCAGAGAGCTGCCTATTGCGGCCAGTGTGCCGCTTGAGCCTGTTGCCACTTCAGTTCCCATTCCTGGACTCCTTTGCATGAATTGGTTCAGTTGGATCATTATCGATGCCTGTTAAAAATTAAGTCAAGCCGACAGCTGTCAAATGACGGGGCTGAATTGTTAAGTTTTGTTAAGTCCTTGGTTAAGGGAAATTAGTGATTAACAAACGTGCTAGAATCGCGGGCGAGTTATCTAACGGACATAAGGGAAGGTGGCCGATGACGGATGAAAACAAGCTGGAGCCAACTGTTCAGGGGGATGTTGAAGCTGAGGATGAAATAGCCCAGGCGGATGCTGAAGCAAGGAATATCGGTGCCAATAATATCGTCAAGAACCACATTATCGCCAGTATGGCACTGGGGTTGGTGCCTGTCCCGCTCTTCGACATCGCTGCATTGGTCACCGCGCAAATAAACATGTTGCGCAGTTTGAGCGAGCACTATGACTTGCCGTTCGACGACACGGACAGCCGTTCCTTGGTCACCTCGTTGATTGGCGGGTCGTTGCCGGTGCTGGGGGTGGTCGGTTTGAGCAGCTTCGCCAAATTGATTCCAGGCGTTGGCACCTTGCTCGGCAGCGCCAGTTTGAGTGTCAGCGCGGGGGCCGTCACGTATGCAGTGGGGCAAACCTTCATCATGCATTTTGAGGCGGGCGGCACCATCGGTAATTTTGACGCTTCCAAGGCACAGGCTTTTTTCAAGCGTGAATTTGACAAGGGTAAAGCACTGGTGCGGGACATTCGTGAAGAAGTCAAAGGGCCTGCTGCTGGCAAGGCGGCGGGGGAAACTGCCGATACCCATACGCCCCCTTAAGGCCAACCGCTTGTGCACGAGCATGCAGGACTGAAATGTTGCCCAAAGTTTTTGTTGTCGGCCTGATTGCCGGTGTTGCTGTCGCCATTAGCCCCGCCTTTGGGGAGGATGACCCGACGGTGGTGGAAAAAGTCATCGTTTACAACTGGGAAAATTATATCCCCGATGGTGTGTTGGAGGATTTCACCCGTGAAACCGGGGTCAAGGTCCAGTACTCCACCTTCGATAATAATGAGGTCATGTACGCCCGCCTGAAGTTGTTGAAAGGGCGGGGGTACGATGTTTTGGTCCCGTCCGTCAATCTCGTGGGCAGGATGGGTGACGAAGGTTTGTTGCAACCGTTGCAGAAAGACAAACTGGACAATCTCAAATACCTGGATCCGGATTTGCTGAACCGGTCTTATGATCCTGAAAATAAATTCAGCATCCCTTATCTGTGGGGCAGTACGGGCATCGGCGTCAACACGGCTAAAGTGAAGGTGTCAACGATCAAGAAATGGGAAGATTTATGGGACAACCAATGGCGCGGCAAGCTGTTGCTGACCGACGATATGGGGGAGGTGTTTGCGATAGCGCTGAAGGTGACGGGGCATTCCATCAACACCACTGACCCGGAAGAAATTAAGGATGCTTATGATAAGTTGCATAAGCTGATGCCGAACGTCAAAGTCATCACCAGCGACCCACGCCCGGATTTCCTGTCCGACAAGGTTGAGCTGGGGATTACCTGGAACGGCGAGATGGCGGTGCTCCAGGAAAAAAATCCTGCATTCCAGTATATCTACCCGGCGGATGGGGCCAGTTTCTGGATCGACAGTTTTGTCATCCCGGCGCGGGCTGACAATGTGGACAATGCCCATAAGTTCATCAATTACATGATGCGCCCGGAGGTGGCGGCGCGGTGCGTCAAGGATCTTGGCTACGCCACGGCCAACCTGAAAGGCAAGTCATTGCTGGATGCAAGCTTGCGCAACAACCCGGTGATTTTCCCCCCCGCTGGGCTGCCATCCAGTACGGAATTTCGGATGGATGTCGGGCGTGAGGCGTTTGACCTTTACCAGTTGTATTGGAATAAATTGAAAGCGGACGAATAAAAGCCCGGAGTTCGGCGGTGCGGCTTATTCCCGCTGGCCGAAAATCGCCGTGCCGATCCGCACCAGTGTGGCACCTTCCGCTATTGCCGCCTCCATATCGTCAGTCATGCCCATTGACAGCGTGTCCAGGGCGAATCCCTGTGCAACCAAGTTTTCCTGCAATGCCCGCACCTGGGCAAATGCCGCGCGCTGATGGTCGAAATCGCCACCGGGGGCGGGGATTGCCATCAGCCCACGCAGCTTCAGGCCGGGCAACCCCATGACCTGCGCCGCCAATTCCGGCAAGGCGTTGGGCAGCACGCCGGACTTGCTGGCTTCCGCGCTGATGTTTACTTGCAGGCAGACATTGATGTCGGGTGCGTCGGCAGGTTTTTGCCCGCTGAGGCGTTGGGCGACCTTGAGGCGGTCGAGTGAATGCACCCAGCGGGCGGTGGTGGCGATCAGGTGGGTTTTGTTGGACTGGATCGGGCCGATGAAATGCCATTCGATGCCGTTGCCCACCAGTTCGGCGGCTTTTTCCGCCAGTTCCTGGGCGTAGCTTTCGCCGAACAGGGTGTGGCCGCCAGCCAGTGCTTCCCGGATGGCGGCGGCGGGATGTTTCTTGCTGACTGCCAGCAGGCGCACACTGCCGGACACGCGCCCGAACCGTTGTTCTGCGGCCCGGATGCGCTCGCCGATTGTCTGGAGATTGTCACGGATCGTCATGGCTTGTGTTACTTTTTCCCTTAATTTAAATAACAGCTGTCACTGCATAATAACAAAAATGGACATTACCCAACTGCTTGCCTTTGGCGTCAAGAATAATGCTTCCGACCTGCATCTGTCGGGCGGGATGCCACCCATGATCCGTGTCGATGGTGAAATGCGCAAGATCAACCTGCCGGTGCTGGACCACAAACAGGTGCATGCGCTGGTCTACGACATCATGAACGACCATCAGCGCAAATCCTATGAGGAATATTGGGAATGCGATTTTTCGTTTGAAATTCCCGGCGTGGCGCGTTTCCGTGTGAATGCCTTCAACCAGAACCGGGGCGCGGGCGCGGTGTTCCGCACCATCCCCAGCAAGGTGCTGACACTGGATCAGTTGAATGCGCCGCCCATTTTCCGCAAGATTTCCGAAAATCCGCGCGGGCTGGTGCTGGTGACCGGGCCGACCGGCTCCGGCAAGTCGACCACGTTGGCGGCGATGATCGACTATAAGAACGACACCGATTACGGGCATATCCTCACCATCGAAGACCCGATCGAATTCGTCCACGAAAGCAAGAAAAGCCTGGTCAACCAGCGTGAAGTCCACCGTGACACCCGAGGGTTTGAGGCGGCCTTGCGCTCCGCCCTGCGTGAAGACCCGGACACCATCCTGGTGGGGGAAATGCGTGACCTGGAAACCATCCGGCTGGCGTTGACCGCAGCGGAAACCGGCCATCTGGTGTTCGGCACCCTGCACACCACCTCCGCGCCCAAGACCATCGACCGTATCGTCGACGTGTTCCCGGCGGCGGAAAAGGAAATGGTGCGGGCGATGCTGTCCGAATCCCTGCAAGCCGTCATTTCCCAGACCCTGCTGAAGAAGAAGGGCGGTGGCCGGGTGGCGGCGCACGAAATCCTCATCGGCACCCGCGCCATCCGCAACCTGATCCGCGAAAACAAGATTGCGCAAATGCGTTCCTCCATCCAGACCGGGCAGGGGGATGGCATGCAGACCCTCGACCAGTCGCTGAAAAACCTGGTGATGAAGGGGCAGGTGGACCGTGAAACCGCCCGCCGCAAGGCCGATAACCCTGACGCCATATGATAACCCCCCATCCCCAGCCCTCCCCCCGCAAGGGTGGAAGGGAATGACAGGAGCTAACCATGGATCGTGATTCCGCCGTCAGCTACGTGCACAAACTGCTGGCCGCCATGCTGGAAAAGAATGCATCCGACCTGTATATCACGGCGGATGCGGCCCCTTCCGCCAAGATCAACAGCGAACTGACGCCGCTGGCAGGGCAGCCGCTCAATGAACAGAGCGCCCGCATGCTGGTGCGCGCCATCATGAATGACCGTCAGCTCAAGCAGTTTGAGGAGGAGATGGAATGCAACTTTTCCATCAGCCTGCCGGGCAAGGCGCGTTTCCGTGTCAACGCCTTCACCCAGCGTGGCTGTTCCGGCATGGTGCTGCGCCATATCCCCAGCCACATTCCTGGCCTCAAGGATTTGGGGCTGCCGCCGGTGTTGCGCGACATCGTCATGACCAAGCGCGGGCTGGTGATCATGGTGGGCGCGACCGGCTCCGGCAAATCCACCACGCTGGCGTCGATGCTCGATTATCGGAACGACAATTCAAAAGGCCATATCGTCACGATCGAAGACCCGATCGAATTCGTCCACCAGCACAAGGGCTGCCTGATCACCCAGCGTGAAATCGGCGTGGACACGTCCAGTTACGATGTCGCCATGAAAAATACCTTGCGGCAGGCGCCCGACGTGATCCTGCTGGGGGAAATCCGTGACCGCGAAACCATGGATTACGCCGTCGCCTATGCCGAAACTGGCCATCTGTGCCTTTCCACCTTGCACGCCAACAGCTCCAACCAGGCGCTCGACCGCATCATCAACTTTTTCCCGGAAGAACGCCGTCCCCAGTTGTTGATGGATTTGTCGCTGAACCTGAAAGCGGTGGTGTCCCAGCGGCTGGTGCGAAAGGCCAAAGGGGACGGGCGTCTGCCTGCGGTGGAAGTGATGATCAACACGCCGCTGATGGCCGACCTGATCCTCAAGGGGGATGTGCCGGGCATGAAGGTGCTGACTTCCAAGTCGCGCGAACAGGGCATGCGGACGTTCGACCAGGCCTTGTTCGATTTGATCGAGACTCGCCAGATCACGGTGCAGGAAGGCTTGCGCCATGCCGACTCGCAAAATGACCTGCGCTTGCGCCTCAAACTGGAGAGCCGTTTCGCCAAAGAAAACGATTTCTTCAAGGGGCTGGACAATATGGCGATTGAACCAATGGAGACTGGGCGCTGATGACTGTGACAATCACCGAAGCCGACCTGCGCATCACGCCGCTGCTGCACATGATGGTCAAACAACATGCCTCCGACTTGTATCTGACGACCGGGGCACACGCCGCCATCAAGATCCGGGGCAAGCTGAAACGGATCAGCCGTGAGCCGATGAAGCCGGGCAATATCCGTCAATTGGCGGAGGAAATCCTCTCCGCAACGGAAATCGAATCCTTCTTTGCCGACCGTGAGCTCAACAAGGGGTTTTCGTTGCAGGGGATTGGCCGTTTCCGGATGAATTTCTATTTCCAGCGCGGCGAGGTGTCCATGGTCATCCGCCACATCCGCTCCGATATCCGTTCACCAGAAGAGCTCAAGCTGCCGGAAGTGTTGAAAAAACTGGTGTCCAGCAAGGAAGGGTTACTGCTGTTTGTTGGCTCCACCGGCTCCGGCAAATCCACCTCGATGGCTTCGCTGATCCAGTATCGCAACGAACGCCATTGCGGGCATATCCTGACCATTGAAGACCCGATTGAATACATGTTCCGGCATGGGCAATCCATCATCGGCCAGCGCGAGGTCGGGTTTGACACCCTGAGTTACGCCAACGCCATGCGGGAGGCCATGCGTGAAGCGCCTGACATGATCATGATTGGGGAGGTGCGCGACACCGAAACCATGGAGGCGGTGCTGGGTTTCGCCGACACCGGCCATCTGGTGCTGTCCACCCTGCACGCCACCAATGTCATCCAGGCGCTGGAGCGCATCCTGTATCTGTTCCCCAATGAGAACAAGGGACGGGTGCTGATGGATTTGTCATTGAACCTGCGCGGTATTGTTGCCCAGCGGCTGATTCCTGATGAGGAGGATGGCCTGCATCTGGCGGCTGAAGTCCTGATCAACACCCCTTACGTGACGGAGCTGATCCGCAAAGGGCAGTTCGGCGAGCTAAAAGACATTATCGCCAAAGGGACTTCTGATGGCATGCAGACCTTCGATCAGGCGCTTTACAAGCTTTACACCAATGGGCATGTCAGCAAGCAGGTGGCGCTGGAATATGCCGGGTCACGCAACGACCTCGAATGGCAGATCAATTTCGGCTCCAGCGAACAAAACGCCAGCGCTGTTTCTGCCACCGCTTTGCCCGAAGTCGCCTAGTGGAAAGGGTACCTCAGGGTGGGTGCATTCAGGTGGGCGCGCAGGTCGCTGAGATTGTCCATTCCCTCCGGCGTAGGATGGCGTGTGTTGAGGATGACCCCAGCCAGCCGCAGCCCTTTCTGCCTGACGGCGTCAGCCACCAGCAGCGTGTGGTTGAGGCAGCCCAGTTTGTCTTCCGCCACCACCACGACGGGCAACCCTAGGGTTTGCGCCAAATCTGCGTTGAGCCCGTCATGCGTGATGGGGGAATAGAAACCACCAGCGCCTTCCACATACAGGTATTGGTTGTCTTTCAGTTTGATCGGACAAGTTGCGGCTATATCCAGCATTTTCAGGGTTTTGCCCTCTAGGGCTGCGGCTCGGGGTGGGGAAAGGGCTGCCTTAAAATGGTTTGGGCACACGCTGTCGAGCACCGGTATCGAGCCGCTGACGCCTACCGGCAATCCGGCAGCGTTGGCCAGTTGCCACGCGTCCGTTTGGCTGATGTCTTCCGCCCAGCCTGATTCCACTGGCTTGCGCGGGATGACCTCACGTCCCAACACGCGCAGGATTTGGATCAATTGGACGCCGATCCGGGTTTTGCCCACGCCAGTATCCGTTCCTGTAACGAATACGCCTTGCGCATTGCCGATTCCGGAATGCTCAAGCCAATGCGCAAGTGTGGAAATGATCATACCCATGGGAATTTCCTTTGTTACCTTTTGATACTTTATTATGGCTGATGATAATCATTACATCATGCAAAGCATGACGAAGAAAAATCAATTAAAAAGTATTGAATTATATTTAACTTTGAGTTGAAAGTGAATGATAAATGACCATTTGAAGGGGTTTGCACTTGTCATTTCTATCTGCATTCTTCCCGCGCCTGCTGTTTCGAGCCAAGACTGTGCTGTCAATTGGGTTGCTTGTCAGTGATTGATTTTGCAAAGGATCTCAATAAATGGCGGAATAGTGGGGGCAAATACGGCAGTTTACCTGCTTGGGCGTAACGTATTCGTGTTACTTCCAGCATACAGATATTATGATAAATTAATTTAATATAAGATGAACCTGGTTGATTGATGATGCGTCTCAGAAACTGACAGCTAAAAAAGTCTGGTTTTTCGTCAAAACCGGCAAAAAAATCTTGCAATGACTTGCGTGGTAAAAACTATGAAAAAGAAGGTGTTTTTCGCTCTCACCCTGAGCAGTGGCCTGCTCGTCTGCGCTGATTGGGCTATGGCGCAAAACTGTAATATCAATCTGGCGCTAACGACCCCATCCCAGCGTTTCGTCGATCATGCAAATGGCGTCGTGACGGATACCCACACTGGATTAATGTGGAAAAAATGCCTGGAAGGGCAGGAAGGCGGCAATTGTTTTGGCCATCCTAGCTTGGCACCTTGGGAATTGGCCGCCAGCTATGCGCAGCACGCCAACACCGGCAGGTTTGCCGGTTATTCCGACTGGCGTTTGCCGACGCTTGATGAATTGGAAAGCATTGTGGAAACCAGCTGCCAGGAGCCGAGCGTCAACTTACAGGTGTTCCCCCGCACCCCCGCCGCAGGTTTGTGGTCAGGCAACCAAGCCGACCCGCTGGCCTGGAGCCTGGATTTCAGCAAGGGCCGTGCGTTTCAGAACCTCAAAGTTGGCGGCAAGTATGTCCGTCTGGTGCGCAATTCACGGTGACGCTTTCACCGGCTGCATCAGGCTTACCCAATACTGGCTGCTGGTTTCGGTCATATCCAGTATCCCCTGCGGATAGAAGCCGAACGCCAGCACCAGTATCACGATCAGCAGCAGGATGCCCATTTCCCGCCGCTTCAGGTCAGGGGCGTCACGGATAATGTCGTGGCGCGCCTCGCCGAGAAACGCCTTGCGGTAGAAACTGAGGAAATACGCCGCGCTCAAAATCACCACGAACAGCACCACCAGCCCTGCGCCGGTATGGGTTTCCAGCACACTGACAATCAGCAGGAATTCCGCCGGGAAACCGCTGGTGGTGGGCATGCCGATACTCGCCAGCCCCAGGAAAAAGAACAGCGCCGCCAGCAATGGCATGGACTTCGCCACCCCGCCCAAGCTGAGGATTTCAGTCGAGCCGATGCGCTGGTGCAGGAAGCCAGTGATCAGGAACAGCCCCCCCGCCACCAGTGTGAAATTCAGCAACTGGAACACCGCGCCCTGGATTCCCTGCTGGCTCAACGCCGCAATCCCCAGCACCACCAGCCCGACGTGGCTGAGGGAGGAAAACGCCAGCATCCGCCGCAAGCTGGTCTGGCTCAGGGCCGTCACCGCGCCATACAGCACGCCGATCATGCCCAGCCCCACCAGCACCCAGCGGAAATCTTGTGCCGCCTCCGGTGCCAGCGGCAGGGCGAAACGCAGCAAGCCATAAGCGCCGACTTTCAGGCCGGTCAGGAGCGCCGCCGTTGTCGCCGGGCCTTCCTGGGCCACCACCGGCAGCCAGGTATGCAGCGGGAACAGGGGCGTTTTCACCCCGAAACCTACCAGCAGCAGGAAAAACACCGTCACCTGCACACCGTAGTCCCGGCTATCCTGCAACAGCTCAACGTAGGAAAAACTTAGCCCGCCTGGATGGTGGATCGCCAGCACCACAAACCCGACCAGCAATGGCAACCCGCCCGCCAGCATGAACAGGCTGTATTTCACCCCGGCGTAACGCCGGTTGGCCCCGCTGCCCCACAGGCTGATGAGGAAAAACAGCGGCGCCAGGGTCAGCTCCCAGAACAGGAAGAACAGGATGGTGTCCAGCGCGGTGAAGATGCCCATCATGGCGCATTCCAGCACCAGCAGCAGCGCGAAATACAGGCGCGGCAAGGTGCGGATCGCATTCCACGACGCCAGGATCACGCCGATGAACAGCAAGGCGGTGAACGGCAGGAACAGCACCGACAGGCCATCGATCCCCAGCCGGTAGGCGACGCCCAGATCCGGCATCCAGGGTGTCGTCTCCACAAACTGGAAACCGGGGTCGCGCGGATTGAAGCCGACCGTCACCACCAGCGCCAGCGCCAGCGCCAGGATGGCGGTCGTCAACGCCGCCCAGCGCGCCTCCTTGCCCGGAAACAACGCCGTCAGCACCGCGCCCAGCGGCAGCATCAACAGCAGCAGGCTCAACCATGGGAAGTCCATGCCAGTCAGGTTGCTCATCAGTGGCCTCCTCCGTCAACGTCCCCGGCATATTCCGCAAACAACCCGCTCAGGCCATTGACCGGCTCACGGATCAGTTCAATCCAGGGCGCGGAATAGAAGCCCACCACCACCGTGACCAGGATAACGATGACCGCCATCACCTGTTCCGCCGGGTATGCGGGGTTTTTGTCCCAGCGGCTGGTGTCCATGCCCGGCTCCGCCAGGAACGCCCGTTGGAACGCCCGCAACAGGAAGCCCGCCGCCACCAGGTTGCCCAGCGCCGCCGCCACCGTGACGAGCGCGCCGAAACGCTTGATGGAGCCTTCCAGCACAAAATGCACCGCATCGAACCCTGGCGTCCCCGGCATGCCCACAATCGCCAAGCCCGCCACCAGAAACGCCAGCCCCACGATGGGGATGTAATCCAGCAGGCCGCCCAGCTTGCTCAGGCGGGTGGTGCGGGTGCGCTGCCACACCATGCCGGTCATCAGCAGCAGGCCGGTGATCGCCAGCCCGAAATTCAGCGCCAGCAGGACAGCGCCTTGCAAGGCCATGGCATGCAGGCTGAACAGGCCGATGGTGAGGATGCCGGTGTGGCTGATCACCGCGAACGCCAGCAGCTCCCGCAAAGTTTGTTGGCGCATCGCCAGGAATGCGGCGTAAAACACCCCTGTGGCGGCGAAGATGGTGGCGATCGTATGCCATTCCCACACCGCATGCGGCACGATCGGGAACACGAACCGCAACAGGCCGTAAACGCCCACTTTCAGCCCCAGCAGGTAGATCGGTGCCGATGCGACATTGCCATGCTGCATGAAACTCGGCAGCCAGCCATGCAACGGAAACAACGGCGTGCGTATCCCCAGCCCGTAAAACAGCGAGAAAAACACCAGGGTCGCCACCGTGCTGTGTTGCCCGAAACCCATTTCGGCCAGCTCATAGAGGCTGAAGCTCCATTGCCCGCCGTGCGCATCCGCGTAGTTCCAGCCCAGCAGCAGCGTGCCAAACAAGGTCAGCCCCAGCCCCACCGCCATGAATTGCAGGTAACGCGCCAGCGTCGGCTGCACATCGTGGGAGGTGGGCCAGCACTTGATCATGTAGCCGACCAACAAGGTTTCCAGCAGCGACATGATAGTGAACCACAGCAGATCCACCGTGACGAACATGCTGATAATGACCGACTGGGTGACCATCATCACCGCCAGCAACGAGGTTTGGTGCAACCGCCGCACCAGGGTGAAGGCCACGTTCAGCAGGTTGATCACCACCGTCAGCAGCACGAACATGACGCTGACGCCATCCACCGCCGCGTGGTAATGGAAAGCCCCCAACAGTGGAAAGCTTTCCGCGAACTGCATCACCCCGGCAGGCTGGTGGAGGTCGAATTGCAGGTACAGGTTCACGGTCAGGAACAGCTGCGCCAGCGAAACGATGCTGGCCAGTGCGACAGCCGCTTCCCCGCGCACCCGGATCAGCACCAGCCCGGTCAGCAACGGCAGCAGTTGCAAGACCCCCAGCAGGGGCGAGCTTGCCGGAATTTCGCTGAATGTCATGTCGGACTCCTAAAAAATCACCACCAGGGTAACCACCACCAGCAATACCAGGTAACGGGGCTGGTTCAACAAGCGCTCGATCCTGTCCAGATAACGGCCAAGCAAGCCCAACACAGCGGCGGCCCTGCCGCCTTTTTGTTGCAGCAACAGGCGCTCTTCCAACCATTCCAACTGTTCCGCGACCCACTGCATCAGCTTGCCCAGCAGGCCGGAACCGCGCCCGATTGAGCTTTCCAGCCGCAGCCTGCCTTGTTGCAGGGCCTGCATATCCGCCAAGGTGGCGATGTCGCTGTGGTGGGAAGGCGTGCCGCTGAGTTTGTCCAGGATTTGCCCGTCGAACACATGCGCTTCCTGTGACAGCGCCATGGTCGGCTTCACCAGCAACCAGTCGGCGAGCGGGTCTAGCCAGAAACGTTGCAGGGCTGCGTTATGCAGCCAGCGCTGTTGGCGCAGCCAGCCGGGGGCGGCGGGGGCGGCACGCCAGCCGACCTGTACGGCGAACGAAGGGGAAAACAGGAACTGGTAAGCGCGCCACACGGCGTGCAGCAGCAAATGGGCCAACGCCAGCGCATACCAGCCCAGGGCGATTTCCAGCAGCATCAGGCCGGTTTGCGCCAGGGTGGAAAACATCAGCGAGGTCTTGATGTCGGTTTGCGCCATCCCGCCCAGCCAGCCGTACACAATGGTCAGCGACCCCGCCGCCACCAGCAGGTATTGCAGGACTGGGGCTTGCTCCAGCAAGGGATGGATGCGCAGCAACAGGTAAACGCCCGCATGCGCCATGATGGAGCCATAGAACACCGCGCTGGAGGGGGTCGGCCCTTCCAGTGCGCGCGTGATCCAGGCGGAAAACGGGAATTGCGCCGATTTCACCAGCGCCGCCGCCATAAAGCCCATCGCCATCACCCCGACCAGCAGGCTGGAAGCCAGCGGTTGCGGGGCCAGGATCACATCCCATTCGGTGTTGTGGAACAGGGTGAAGGCCATGAACATGCCCAGCAGGAAGCCTGCGTCGCCGATCCGGTTGGTGACGAAGGCACGGGTGGCGTTGAGGGTCGCCGTGCGGTTGCGCCAGTTGTAACTGATCAGCAGGTAAGAGCTGACCCCCGCCAATTCCCAACCCGTAAACGTCAGCATCGCGCTGCCCGCCAGCGCAATCAGCTGCATCGCCGTGGTGAACAGCATCAGCACCAGGAAAAAGCGCTGGAATCCGCTTTCCCGGTGCAGGTAGTTGACCGAAAACCGCGTCACCAGCAGGCAGATCACGCCCACCAGCGTGGCCATGCTCAGGCTCAAGGCATCGAGGGTCAGGCTGAGGTTGGCGCTGTACGCGCCGCTTTGCAGCCAGGGCAACAGGATGACATGCCGGGCGGCGGCGTGCTGGAGCAGGTAATTGGCGTCCGCCGCCAGCGTCAGCGCCAGGCTGAGGAGCAGCGCCGCCAGTGACAGGCGGGCGGTGAAACGTTCGCCGTCATCGCCCCGGATAACCCCGGCCAGTGTCAGCAGGGCAATGACAACGGCTGCCAGCAGCGGTAAGCCAGGAATCAGCAACAGGAGCAGGTCAGGCATGGTTCACCTCCGGCGCAGGCGTAATCCAGGCGGGCGGCAAATGGTCATGGTGCCCGCCGTACCAATCGAGTGACCGCGCCGCCAACGGCAACGGGTTCACGGCACCGCGCCATTGCACGAACCCCCGGCCAGGCTGGAACAGATGGATTTCGTTACGGTCTGGCGGCTTCGCTGCCAGCAGCACCCAACCATTGTCCAGCAAGCGGCGCAGGTAATCATGCCGCTGGTAAACCGCTGCCAGCGTGTCGGTTTCCGCTTCCGCCACCACCAGCAGGCGCATCGGTTCGTGCAGTTCCACCATTTGCTGGGCAAGGCCGGTGCGCAGGTCGCTGGAGCCGCCTTCCATCACCCCGAACAACCCGGTCAGGTTGTGGGTGACCTTGCTGCCAGAGCCGAAATAGCCGCTTTGCATGCGCGAAAAGTAGTAATCCATGGCGATGCCGACCCCGACCACGCCGTTGCCTTGCAACTGCGCCTCCAACAGCTTGCCGTCCGGGTCAGCGTAGGGGTCGTAGGAAATCAGGAACGAGCGCCGGTCCCAGAACAGATCCTTGCTCAGGCTACGCCGCCCGATGAAGGCCACCGCGCAACCTTGGTGCCCCAGTTCTGCCCGTGCCTGGTCGGGGGAGGCGGCGCGTCCTTCCACATGCTGTTTGGCCTGCCTGGGCGTCAGGCGGCGGTGGGCGGAGGCGAATTTGCGGCAGCGTTCGTGCGCTGATTGCCGCGCCGCCTGTTCAGTCGCCTCCCGCACCCGCTGGAACAGCGTGTGATGTTCGGCGGGCAACAGGTCGAGGTCGAACCAGTCGATGCTGTCGCTGGTGGTGTCATGTTCACTGGCGATGAACCAGCAGCCGTCCGGAATGTAGATGCCGTGCTGCGCCGCCAGTTGGGCGCGCACTTCCTGCTCATTGGCGCTGCCCGCGAACGCGCGCGCATTCGGCCCGCCGAACCGGCCGCTGCACGCTCCGCAGCCGTAGCCGAGGATGTGCGGGTTGTTGATGTGGTGGGAACGGTGCGCCATCAGCACGACCAGGGGCGCAAAGCCGCCGGTAAACCCGGTCAGTTTGAGGAAGGCGGCGACCTTGGCGACTTTTTCTTCCAGACTCAGGCCAAGCTGGTTGTGTTCCTTGTCAGGATGCGGCAGGACTTCGGCGGCGGTGTAAGCCACGCGGGTTTGGGGCGGCGTGTTGAACGTGCGGCGCATTCTGGTGAGGAAGCGCTGATAGGCCGAAGGGGCCAGACTGCGACCGGCCATTTCCAGCAGGCCGAAAGGGGCCAGCAGCGGCAGGGCGAGCGCCGCGCCAATCACGCTGTGGCGCATCTGGTGGTTTTTCAGGCGTTGCAGCCAACGCAGGCGGCGCTGTCGCCGCTGGTGCGCAGCCATCCGCTGCTGCTGGCCATCAGCGGGTGTTTCGCGGAATTCATGCACGGCGGTCACCACCGGCTGGGCCAGCTTGAGCGGCTGGTCGGCATCCAACGCCCACCAGTTGCTGGGCAGGCCGAACACGCCTGCCGCGCCGAAAGTTTCAAGTTTGGGGGCGAGCTCTTCCAGGTGGCGGCGGATGCTTTCCTCGCGGTCGTCCATGCAGAAGATCAGTTGCGCCGCCGGGGGCGCGGACAGGGCGCGGGTGTCGCTGTCGGCGTGGCGGTTCAGCAGGGCGCTGAAGATGGCTTCCTGATAATGGTGTTCATACGCCCGCAGCCACAGGTAGCCGCTGGTGTTGGGGTCGTCGAGTTCTTGCAGGATCGCCAACTGGCGGTCGATTTGCGCACGTTCCAGGGTGGCGAAAGCTGCGGCGTCCATGCCGAGGTGCTGGGCGAGGTGGAACAGCCGCCAAGCCTTGCGGTAAATGTCTGCCCCCACCGGGATGACGGTTTCCGGTGCCAGGTTCCAGGTGAGGATCTGGTGGGCGAGCTGCCGCCATTCCTGTGGCTGGACATCTTCCAGGCTGTCGAGGAATTGCAGGGCGAGTTGTTGCAGGTATTCCGGCAAGGCGGCGTTCCACACATGGTAGCGGACGAAGAATTCATCCTGATTGTGGTGGAAATAGCCACGGATGGTATGCAGGGTGGCGTTGACCTGCCACTGGCTGCTGGCGATCTGGCGGCAGAACAGGTGCTCCAGCACCAGCCGCACGGCGAGGTAGTCCTCCATGCTGGCCGGGCGCGGCAAGCTGAGGTAATGCGGGTTGCGCGCGCGCCAGTTGAACATGCCCGACCAGCCCGGCAGTTCCAGCGCCAGCGCTTGCAGGTAGCCGCCCCAGTGCTGTTTGTCGATGCCGATGCGGATCATTTCCTGGTGGATGGTTTCCAGCGGGTCGTCCTGTAGGGAGCCGATGTAATCGCTCCAGTCCTCCATGCCGGTCAGCCACGGGGTGGGGTCGTGCTGCACGGCTTCGCGCCAGTAATGGTAGAAGCCCTCGTTCTCCGCCATCACCGGCGGATGCAGCGCAGCGACGCCCTGATCCAGCCAGCTGGCCAGATAACGCTCCAGCAGCGGCAGCATCTGCTCCATGACATCGGTGTTGGTGAGCTTCAGCAGCAGGCCGCGCAGGGTCAAGGTTGCGCCGACCTGATCCAGCAGGCTGTGCAGCAGGCGGCGGCTCTCGGCCTGGATGAAGCTTTCCGCGTTTTCCATCTCCTGACCCGCTTGCCCTTGCTGGCGGATGCGTTCCCAGACTTCGTTGATGTCGGCCAGCCGCAGGTTGAGCAGGGCTTCCGGATGTGGCAGGTCGTAACTCAGCTCCAGTTTCGCCAGGCAGGTTTCCCACAGGTTGCGGATGGCGGTCGCTTCGTCCTGTCTGGCGGCTTCCAGCAACTGTTCGCGGCGCTCGAAAGGCACATCGGCCTGAAAGCGCTCCAGCGCGTGGTTTTCCTCCACTTGCCAGCGCATCTGCTGGAAGCTGATCGCCTTGATGTCATGGGCCAGCGCCGTCAGGTACAGGGCGCGGTCGGCGAATTTGTCCGGTTCGTCCGCCAGCACGGTGAAAATGTCATGCTGGGTGATGCGCCCGGCGCGGAAAAACCGCCGGTATTCGCTGGCGGGCAGGTAGCCCAGCGAGCCGCTGTGCGCATGGGCCAGCCGCAGGGCTTCGGCGAACGGCAGGTGTTCGTAATTCATCAGCGGGTTGAAATGGACGAAATCCTGCAACGGCGCCTGTATCGGCAGGACGGCGTCCAGCCCGGCGATGGCCTGGCGCAGGCATTCGCGCTGTTCGGCATGGAGCTGGTCAGGGTCACTCATTGCATGATTCCTCCGGAAAGTTGGGCGGCGCTATCCGGGGCGAACGCCTGGATGAAATTCTGCACTGACGCTTCCATCAGGTGCAGCAGCGCCGCTGGGTAAAGCCCCAGCAACAGGGTGGCCAGGATCAGGCCACCCGCCGCCGCCATTTCGAGCGGGCGCAGGTCTTCCACCTGCTGCATGTCCAGCCGGATTGGGCCGGTATACAGGTGTTTGACGGTGCGGATGCTGTAGGTGGCGCTGACCAGCACCCCCAGTGACAGCAGCACGATGGCCCAGCCCCAGGCGTTGAAGCCGCCGATCAGCACATGCAGTTCCGCCACAAAACCCGCCGTGCCCGGCAGCCCCACCCCGCCGACAAACGCCAGGATGATGAGGAAGGCGAAACGTGGCGTGACCTTGATCAGCGAGCCGTAATCATTGATGTCGCGGGTATGGGTGCGCTCGTACAGCAGGCCGATCAGCATGAAGGTTGCCCCCGCCACCAGACCGTGCGCCACCATTTGGTAGAGCGCGCCAGTCATGCCGTACAGGTTCAGGGTGGAAATGCCGATCAGCACCACCCCCATGTGGCTGACGGAGGAATAGGCGATCATTTTTTTCATGTCGCTCTGCCGCCATGCCAGCAGGCCGCCGTACAGCAGGCCGGTCACGCCCAGCGCAAACAGCGTCCCCTGTAGCGCCTGCGCCGCTTCCGGCAGGATGCTGATCGCCCGCAGCAGGCCGTAGGAGCCCATTTTCAGCAAGATGCCGGACAACAGGATGCTGACCGGGCTGGGTGCCTCCACATGCGCCAGCGGCAACCAACCATGCAGGGGAAAGAGCGGCATTTTCACCCCGAAACCGACCAGCAGCCCGGCGAAGATCAGCAGTTGCTCGGCATGGCCGATATGCCGCGCCCCTTCTGCCATGGCGGTAAAGTTGAAAGCGTGGGCGGGGGTGGCGTCAAACAGCACCAGCAATGCCAGCAGCATGAAAATGGAGCCGCCCATGGTGTACAGCACGAAATTCAGCGCGGCGGTCTGGCGGTTTTTGCCGCCCCAGCGGTCGATCAGGAAAAACAGCGGGATCAGCACCAGTTCCCAGAAAACGTAGAACAGCCCCCAGTCCTGCGCCACGAAGACCCCCATGGTCGCGCTTTCCAGCAGCAGCATCAGCAGGTAATAGCCCTTGATATGGTGCGTCACCATGTGCGAGGCCAGCAACGCCATCAGCACCAGCACGGCGGTGAGCAGCACCAGGGGGAAGGACAAGCCGTCAATCCCCAGGGCGAAGGAAGTCCCCAACTGGCTGTTCCAGACATGCTGGATATAGAACTGGACGCCTGCCTCGGCAAATGAAAAGCGCGTGGTCAGGAACGCCGCATACGCCAGCGTCAGCGCCGCCGCTGTGATCGCCGCATAACGGATCAGCAGCGGCCTGCCGTCAGGCAACAGAGCCACAAGCACCGCGCCCGCCACCGGCAGGAGCAGCAACAAGGTTAAAGGATCCATGGTTCCCCTGACAGATGATGATTGGGAGGAAAGTTTGTTGCAGGATAATACAATGTTTGTGGGTGGATACCAAAACGCAAATCCCCCCGCAACGGCGCTGCGGGGGGATTTTTTACGGGTTCAGGCGGCGCTGTGTGTCAGGAATGGATCGATGTCCACGGCGTCGCCCAGTTTATCCTTGGCGTGTTTGACCGCATGTTTGCGTTCCAGGAAGAAATGCTCCCTGCCGATATGGTCGGCCAGCCCGGAACGCTGGAACGCCTGATAAACCGTCTGCTTGGTGCGGGCGAGATAGAACTCGACGCCGGTCGCCCGCAGGCGGTCAACCATTTTTTCCAGCATGGCGTCGCCGGTGGCGTCAACGTGACTGACGCCGCCCATGTCCAGCACCAACACCTTGAGTTTGGGCTTGCTGGCGATATTGTTAAGCAGTTTGCCTTCCAGGTAGCCGGTATTGGCGAAATACAGGTCGCCGTCGAAGCGGAAGACCGCCACAGTGTCGCTGATTTCTAAGCCATGCATATTGACGTCGCGCATGGTGCCGTCCGCATGGCGGGCCACTTCGACGAAACGCGGGCGCATGGTGCGGTACAGGAACAGGCCCAGCGACAGCAGGATGCCGGAGAGGATGCCGACTTCCAGATGCGGAGCGAAGGTGAGAGTGGCGGCGAAGGTGACAATGGCGGCGAGGCCGTCATGCCGCTCCACCCGCCAGGCGCGCTTGATCGGCGCGACCGTGATCAGGTTCAGCACCGCCATGATGATGACTGCGCCCAGCGTCGCCTGCGGCAGATAAAACAGCAGGTCAGTCAGGAACAACAAGGTGATGGCCACCAGCCCGCCGGTGATGATGGAGGCGAAGCCGGTGCGCGCGCCGGAGGAGAAATTCACTGCCGAACGCGAGAACGAGCCGGACACCACATACCCTTGGAACAGGCCGGAGGTGATGTTTGCCAACCCTTGCCCGACCAGTTCCTGGTTGACTGACCAAGCTTGCCGGGTCTGGGAGGCGATCGCCTTGGCGATGGAAATCGCCTCCACCAGCCCCATCAGGCCGATAACGACGGCTGACACCATCAGCGAGCTGAGGTTATGGAAGCTGAGGTCCACTTGCGGGATGACGAACCTCGGCAGGCCGCTGGGGATGGCACCGACCACGCCGCCGCCGAGGGAAGGATAATTGGCGGCCCACGACACCACCGTGGTGATGACCACGGTAATCAGGATGCCAGGCAGTTTCGGCGCGTATTTTTTCAGGGCGAACAGCGACGCCAGTGCGAATGCGCCCATGGCGAAGGTCTGGAGATGGGCTTGCGGCAGGGAGATCAGCGTATGCCACAGGAACTGGTAATAATGCGGGAACTGGTCTGCCTTGACATCCAGGCCGAAGATTTTCGGCGTCTGTGAGGTGGCGATGATCAGCGCCCCGGCGTTGGTGAAGCCCAGCACCACCGGATGGGACAGGAAATCAACCACCACGCCCAGGCGCAGCAGCCCCAGGGTCAAGCGGAACACCCCGATCATGAGGGCCAGCATGGCGGAATAGGCGATGATTGCATCCACACCCTGTGCCGCGTAGGGCTGGATGGCGGTCGCTGACATCAGCGAGGCCATGGCGACCGGCCCGGTGCTCAATTGGCGCGAAGACCCGAACAGCGCGGCGAGCACAACCGGCAGGAACGAAGCGTACAAACCGATATACGGCGGCAGCCCGCCCAGTTGCGCATACGCCATGGCCTGCGGAATGGAAATCAACGCGACGGTCAGGCCCGCCATCGCATCGGCCCGCAGGGTGGCGGGGTCTTTGAGTTCGCCGATCCAACCCTTGAAGGGGGTGAAGCGCATTTTCCAGTCATCTAGCAGGGAGAACAACAAACTGCCCATGGATGCCTTACCTCCCCCCGTTTTTGAATGTGTTCAGCATGAGCCTGCGTGGCGTTGGCAAAGGATTTTTCATGCCGTACTCCTTGAAAATCTGATAACGGCGTTTGCCAAGGCAATAACTGCGCCAACTTGCTTGTTGTTTTTATATGATTGTTTTCATTGGATAAATATTGTGGTGTGGTGAACCCTCCGAATAGGCCCTAGTTTTATACAACCAACGCATGGCTAATATTAACCACCATCGCCTTGGTTGGTTAATATTAGCCAGTGCTTACATGCCTACGCTTGCCCCTTGCATTCCTCGAAAATCCGCTTGTTGCAGGTGGCACACACCGATTTGTCCAGTTTCTGGTAAATGGCGTGGATGGCGGCTTTCTTGGACTGGAACACCTTGCGCGATTCAGCGTCATCCAAGCAGCTGCAAGCTTGCAACGGTTCCCACAAGCCGTCTTTCACGTTGATCAGATAGAGGCTGCCGCCATTCTTCTCACGCCGTTTGGCTTCCTCGTACAATGCTTTCCCGCCTTGCAGGTCGGCAAAATTGATGCCGTCGCACAACAGCGCCAGGTGTTTCTGGTCGGGATGGCGGCGGCGAATTTTGTCGAAGGATTCCCGCAAGTAATTGACGGAGCCGAAAAACAGTGAACCATCGACACGCACCATCCGTAACTGCGGGCACTGCGGCAGCTCGGGGTTGGCGGAGAAGGAATGGTTGGGCAGGTTTTTATCGGGGGTCAACGTGACCAGTTTGGGTTTGGACACCCTTTCCAGGTACAGCATCAGCGCCAGGATCAGGCCGACAAAAATGGCGAATTCCAAATCCAGGAACAGCGCACTCAGGAACGACACGGCCATGACGGCGGTTTCACGGCGGGAGAAGTGCAGGATTTCGCGGATTTGCTGCCAGCCGAACAGCCCCCACGCCACCAGGAACAACATGCCGCCCATCGCCGCCTTCGGCAGATAGGCGGTGGCGGGTGCCGCCAGCACGGTTGCGAACATCAGCAATACACCAGCGAAAACAGCCGCCATCGGGGTGCGCGCACCCGCCTCGAAGTTGACCGCCGTGCGGTTGAAGGAGCCGGTGGAGCCATAGCCGGAAAAGAACGACCCGATGATGTTGGACAAGCCCTGGCCGATGAATTCCTGGTTGCTGTTGATGTTGTAGCCGCTGCGGGCTGCAATCGCCCTGCCGATGGACACCGCCTCCGTCAGGGACAGCAAGGTGACCGCCAGCGAAGCCGGTGCCAGCGCCCGGATATTTTCCAGGCTCAGGTCAGGGAGCGACAGGGGAGGGAAACTGGATGGCAGCGCGCCGACCACCTGGATGTGGGTGGCTTCAGCGCCCAGCCAGGCGTTCAGGGCGACGCTCACCAGTGAGCCGCCGAGGATGGCCGTCACCATGTAGGGGAAACGCGGCAGCCACTTTTTACCCGCAATGCCCGCCAGCATGGTGCTGACCGCGACCAGGGTGGCGTATGGGTTGATTTCCCTTATATGTTGGGCGAAATGGTAGATGACCGTCGCAAAATTGCCCGCGCTGTCCATGTCCACCCCAAAAAAGTGTTTGATCTGCTTGACCGCGATCAGGATGGCGGCCCCGGCGGTAAAGCCGACAATGACGGACTGGGAGATGAAATTGGTCAATGAGCCCAGCCGCGCCAGCCCCAGCACCAGTTTCAACACCCCGATCATGAAAGTCAGGGTCAGCGCCAGGGTGACATAGGCCGGAGTGCCCGGCGCGGCGTGCAGGGACAGGGCGGAAAACAGCACCACGGAAGAGGTGGTGGTCGGGCCTGACACCAGATGCCGGGAAGAGCCGAAGAAGGCCGCGACAATCGCCGGGACCATGCCTGCATAAAGGCCGTATTCCGGCGGCATCCCGGCGATCATGGCGAAAGCCACTCCCTGCGGCATGCCGATGATCGCGCCGGTCAGGCCCGCGATGAAATCGGCGCGCCAATCGCTTTTGCCCATCTTGAAAAGCCATTGTAGGGCGTTTGGCAACCACGCGGCAGGCATTGGGAATGAAGCGCCGCCCGCCGGTCTGTTCACGGCGCTTTTCAACATGAGCCACCTGCCGGGCTGGCGTTGGTCAGCGGAATGGCGGTGTTGTGCGGCTGCGGTTGTCCATCAGGCCCGTTGTCCGCCAGCAGTGTTTCCAGCGCCGCCTGTTTGTCGTCAAAACTCATGTATTCCCTGAAATGCTGGGCTTCCAGGGCATTCAGCATCATCCTGAGTTGTTTGGGCAGAAAGTTTTTCATTGTCATGGCTCCTTGAAAATCAACAGGTTTGCTGTTGCCTTTGCAACTGGCGAGCCAATTCATCGCAAACGAATAACTAACTGTTTAATAAGGGAAATAATAATGATGCAAAAAATCAGGCAGGAGGCGGGGTGGTTGTATTGAGCTATTATGGTTAATATTAACCAATTCTTGCCGGGCAACGGCCTATTTTAACCGTCGCTGATTTCGTGGGGCCATGTATGCTCAACTGGCGTAAATTGACGCACAACCTCAAGCCTTTATGGATTCCGGTCGCCCTGCTGGGCGGCTTGCTGCTGGTTTCCCTGACCGTGCAACTGGCGCTGGCGTGGCTGGCGTATGAACGCATCCTGCCGCTGGATCAGCACGTCACCTACATTGAACGCCTGCAACGCAACCTGACGCGGGTGGAGACCGTGCTGGCCGACCATCTGGGGCAGGGGGAAAACAGCCCGCTGGCCCCGGATGACTGGAAAAACTTGCACGATTCCCTGCAACGCCTGCTCAACCAGCACAATTATCTGGCACCTTCCACGCCGGGCAATGTGCAGCAGGCGCAGCGGATGTTGGACGAACAAGGCGTCGACCCAGGCGACAGCTTGCCCGCCATCCAGCAAATCTTGCGCACGGTGTTTGTGGACGAGGAAACCGTGCAGCAGAACCTGACCCACAATAGCCTGCATGACGCCAAAGTCCAGTTGGAACTGGTGGGTGCGGTGCTGCTGGTGCTGCCCGCCAGCGCCATTATCCTGCTGGTGTTGATGCGGCGGCGCATTTATTCCCCGCTGCAACAGATGGGCTACCTGATGGAGGCGTTGGGGCGCAAGGAATACCGGACTATCCGCCCGGCGCAGATTGACCCGATGTTCCAGCCGCTGATTGCCAACTATAACCAGATGGTGGGGCGGTTGGCCGAGCTCGAAGCCGAACACCAGCAACGCAACCATTGGTTGGAAGAACAGGTGCAAGCCGCCACCCGCAACCTGATGGAGCAACAAGTCAATTTGGCCAATACCGGGAAGCTGGCGGCGTTGGGCGAAATGATGGGGCGCATTGCCCACGAATTACGCAATCCGCTGGCCGGAATCGAGGTGGCCTGCCTTAACCTTCAGGAAGACATGGAGGAAGCTGGCGACGCCGAACCCTATCACGGGCGCGTCGGCATGGTGGTGAAGGAAACCGGGCGCATCGTGCAATTGCTCAACAACTTGCTGGTGCAGGCGCATCACGAACCGGAGCCATTGCAGGAAACCGATCTGGCCAACATTGTGCGTGAGCTGCTGGTGCTGGTGCGTTATCAGGTGCCCGAGAACATCCGTCTGGAGCAGGACATTCCACCCGGCATCATTTGCCGCCTGCCGGACAGCCAACTGCGGCAGGCGCTGCTCAACCTGATCCTGAATGCGCGCCAGGCGCTGGCCGACCGCCCCGGCAGCATTGCCCTGAACGGCAAGATGGACGCGGCAGGCATTACCCTGAATGTCTGTGACGATGGCCCCGGTTTCCCGCCCGCCATCCTTAAGGACGGCATCCGCTCCTTCAGGACTTACCGCCGTGACGGCACCGGCCTCGGCCTGTCGATGGTGGAGCGGTTCGCCCGCAACCACGACGGCAGCGTTGAACTGCGCAACCGCGAACCGCATGGCGCCTGCGTCACCCTCAAACTGCGCTGCAAGGTGAATTCCCATGGCTGATACTTTATTGATCATCGAAGACGAACAGTTGCTGGGTGGCGAACTCCAGCGCCATTACCGCAAACAGGGTTTCGAGGTCATCTGGGTGAAAACCTGCGCCGACGCCCGCAGCCAATTGAACAACCGCAGCATCGACCCGCTGCTGGTGCTGTCCGACCTCAATCTGCCGGACGGCAACAGCCTCAACCTGCTGGAGGAGCACGCAGGCCGCCTTAACGGCTGCGAATGGGTGTTCCTGACCGGCTATGGTGACGTGCCCGATTCGGTGCGCGCTTTACGCCTCGGTGCCTTCGATTTTCTCATTAAGCCCTGCCCGCTGCGCAAGCTGGACATGACGCTCCACAGCGCCCAGCGCAGCGCCCTGGCCCAACGCCGCCTGCTGGCTGGCTCCCAGGGCGCTAGCCAGCGCTACACGCCGGACACGCTGATCGGCGACAGCCCGGTGACGGCGCAGACCCGCGACATGCTGCGCAAACTCAGCCAAGTGCCGTTTAGCGCCCTGATCCTCAGCGGCGCGACCGGCACTGGCAAAGGTCTGGCGGCGCGCATCCTGCATTACAACGGCTCCCGCGCCAGGGAACCGCTGGTGGAGCTGAATTGCGCCGCCCTGCCCAAGGAGCTGCTGGAGTCGGAGTTGTTCGGCCACGAGGCGGGCGCGTTCACCGGGGCCAAAGGGCGTCATCGCGGGCTGGTCGAACAGGCGCACCGTGGCACCTTGTTCCTGGATGAAATCGGCGAAATGCCGCTGGATTTGCAGGCCAAGCTGCTCAAGGTGCTGGAAGACCACAAGATTCGCCGTCTGGGGAGCGAACATGAAATCAGCGTCGACATCCAGGTGATCGCCGCCACCAACCGCAAGTTGCAGGATGAAGTCCGCCAGGGCAATTTCCGCGCCGACCTGTTCCACCGCCTGAGCGTGTTCGAGCTGCGGATGCCGACCCTGGCGGAACGGGTCGCCGACCTGCGCGAACTGGCGGTGACGTTCATGGCCGAGTTCAACCAGAAATCGGGCAAGCATGTCACCCAGGTGTCGGAGAGCGGCTGGCGGATGCTGGAAAGCTACCCGTGGCCGGGCAATGTGCGCGAGTTGCGCAATGTGCTGGAGCGCTGCGTGATGTTGTCTTCCAGCAGCCAGTTGCCGGAGGAATTGCTGCAATTGCAGGCGATTCATGCACCGGATGGCGGGAGGACGGTTGCGCCGCCGCCTTTCGCCGCTGAAGAACCTGCCATCCAATCTGTGCCGCCCGCGCCCGCCATTGGCTCGGCGGACACCCTCACGTTTCCGCTGGATGGCAGCATGGGGCTGGACGACATGGACAGCGCCATTATCTGCGCCATGTTGCAGCGTTATCAGGGCAATGTCATGGAAGTGGCGCGGATGCTGAAAACCACCCGCGAGAAAATCCGTTACCGCATCGGCAAGTTCCGCCTGCGCTAGGATGGTTGCGCCAAGTCAGGGTGTCCGCTGTGGCCGGGCAGGCTATGGATGAAATTGCCGCCGCCAACGGATACGGGCAGAATGGGCTGATCCCACATACAGGAGCATCACCATGCGAATCCTTCACACCATGCTGCGCGTCGGCGACTTGGAACGTTCCATTGAGTTCTACACCAAGGTGCTGGGCATGCGGCTGCTGCGCCGCAAAGACTATCCGGCGGGCGAGTTCACCCTCGCTTTCATTGGCTATGGCGACGAATCTGACAATACCGTGCTGGAGCTGACCTACAACTGGGGCGTGGACACCTATGAACTGGGCACAGCCTTTGGCCATATCGCGCTGGAAGTGCCCGATGTGTACGCCGCTTGCGAAAACATGCGGGCGGCGGGCGGCAAAATCATCCGCGAAGCCGGGCCAATGAATGCGGGGACCACCATCATTGCCTTCCTCGAAGACCCGGACGGCTACCAGATCGAGCTGATCGGTGCGGGTCACCAGCGCGCCTGATCCTGATGCCCCGCCACGCAAGCCAGCGCCAAACCCGTGGTGAAAGCATTGGGTTTGGCGGTGTCAAGGCCATCCCTCGACCAACCTAGCATTAACCCTTAAATAACAGTGGTGTGACCACCTCTATTTGGTTATTCTAAATGTCCCTATTATTAGTAAGATATGACCGCTAGGATGAGTGACCACAGGAGGCAGCCCCATGATTTCATACATGGAACTTAACGAGCAAAACCATAGAATCACCGAACTTTCCAATGTCCTGACATACCTGATCAACGAACGCTCAATTTGCGATACGGAAGTGTCCTGTGAGCTGTTTTTCCGCTACATGAACATGGTGCGCGAGCACTTGGAAGTGGAGGAACGTGAGCTGTATCAGGCCTTGTTGGTGGACAGCGACAATGATGTGCGCAATATCGGCAGGAAATTCCTGTCCGGCTCCAGCGAAATCAAACGCATCATCAACCAGTACCAGAAGCGCTGGTGCAAGGGCAAGGAACTGCGCATCAGGGACCATTCCTCATTCGTTGACGATACGCGGGAATTGTTTGGCTTGATGATCCGGCGGATTGATGATGAAATTGTGCACTTGTACCCCACCCTGATGGATGGCGGCCATTTGCCGATGCATTCCCATCCGGCGTGACCCACCCCTTCATGCGCCTTCCCCGCCAAGGGGGAGGCCCACAAAATATAGGACGATGAACACTACCCACCGTTTCCGCCGCTTCCGGCAATTTTCCCCTCCCTTCCTGTCAATCCCGCTGCTGCTTGGGGCGTTCGTTTTCAGCCCATGCTGGGCGGATTCCACCGTGCGCAACGCCCTGTTGCAGGCTGCCGACCATGAGGCGAGCGGCCAATATGTCCGTGAGCGCTTCCTGTCGCTGATGAAAAAGCCGTTCCAGGCGAATGCGGGGAAAAAAGTGCTGATCCTGGGCGACAGCCACGCGCAGGATTTCGTGAACATGGTGTTTGAAAGCGGACACTGGCAAGGCTACCAGATCAGCACACGGGACATCCCCACCCGTTGCCAGCCGGTGTTGGGCGCAAACGCCGCCACCTTCCTCGCGGTGCAGGACCAGGCCTTTTGTGCGGAAGCCGACAGCCTGGAAAAAGCGCAGGCGCAAATCGCCGAAGCGGACATCGTCATCCTCGCCGCCAACTGGAAAGCTTGGGCGGCGCAGGAACTGCCCACCACCATCAGCCACCTGAAGTTGACGCCGCAACAAAAGCTGTTTGTGATCGGGCGCAAGAGTTTCGGCAAGGTTGCGGTCAGAAATTATTTGCGCATGACGGAGGAAGAACTGCGCAATGTGCGCAACAAACCGGACGCCGAACAGGAAAAAATCAACGGCATCATGAAAACCGGCCTGGATGGGAATGTTTTCATCGACCTGCAACAGCAAGTGTGCGAATCCCCCTCCAGTTGCCAGATATTCACCGACAACCTGCAACTGGTTTCCTTTGACGGCGGGCATTTAACCAAGGATGGTGCCCGTTATATCGGCGGCATCCTGTTTCGGCAAACCCCGCTCGGCCAGCTTTAACCGGCAGGGTTGGAACCCTCCGGGAACGCTTCATGCTGTGAACGCATCAGTGTCACGAAATCCACCAGCGTCTGCCCTGGCGATTCCTCGAAGGTTTTCTCCAGCGTCTCCAACTGGCGGATGCGGTCGAGGCGGAAGGTGCGGAAGTCGTTGCGCAGTTCGCACCACGCCGTCAGCGTCCATACGTTTCCCCAAAAAAACAAGCCCAGCGGTTTGACTTCGCGCTGGCTGTCTTCATGGTTGGCGCGCTGGTAGTGCAGGCGCAAATAGCGCTGCTTGGCAATGGCGTGGCGGCAGGCATCCAGCGTGGTTTCGATGTCTTCACGCGGGCCAAAGCGCAGGGCGAACAGGCGGCTGTCTTCCAGATGGCGGCGCAATTCGGCGGGAATCACGGCGTGGACTTTGTCGAGGACGGATTGCGCGCTGCTGCCCAGTTCGCTGCCGCCCCAGGCTTTCAGCATGCGGGCGCCCACCAGCAATGCTTCGATTTCGGCGGCGGTGAACATCAGCGGCGGAATGTCGAGCGAATAGCGCAGGTGGTAACCCACGCCCGCTTCGCCTTCCACCGGCACGCCGGACAGGCTCAAGTCCTGGATGTCGCGGTAAATGGTGCGCTCGGAAACTTCCAGCCGTTCGGCCAGTTCACGCGCCGTGACGAAACGCTTGTTCCGCAGGACTTGCACAAGCTGAAACAAACGGTCGGCGCGGCGCATGAATCGAATACCTATTTCATGGAATGAAGGCCGATCATATTGCCTTCGGTGTCGAACACCAGTGCGATATGGCCGTGTTCGCCGATCGGGAATTTTTCCTTGAAAATGCGGCCACCGCTGTCCGCTGCTCGGGCCGCTTCCACCGCACAGTCTTCACAGCTGAAATACACCAGCGTGCTGTTGCCGCCGGAAGGCACGCCGTCCATCTGCACCAGAGCGCCTGCTGCGCCGTAGTTATCCTGCGTCATAGGGAAGAGCAGCATTTGCATGCCGCCTGCGTATTCCTGGCCTTCGGAACTGGCGGATGGGGGAAGCTGGTCAAGGGTGGTTTGGAACACGCTTTCGTAAAATGCTTGGGCGCGCGCCATGTCTTGCACATAAATTTCGAACCAGCCGACGGGATTGGGTTTCATGGTGTCTCTCCTTGGGTGTTGTGGGATAGTTTTTGTAGTGTACGCCCCGCCTCCTGACAGCATCATGTCAGGAGTGTTGCTGTAAGCGTTGTCGGATTGCGGATGCCCAGCTTACCTATCCATGTTCTTGTGCCGATGCGCTAACCCCGGCAGGCCGCTTCGATTGCCGCGATGTCGATCTTTGTCATCCGCATCATCGCGTCAAAAGCGCGTTTGGCGATGGCGGGATCGGCATCAGCAATGGCCCGTGTCAGCGCGACAGGGGTAATTTGCCAGGAAATGCCCCACTGATCCTTGCACCAGCCGCAGGCGCTTTCCTGCCCGCCATTGCTGACAATGGCGTTCCAGTAGCGATCCGTTTCTGCCTGGTCTTCAGTGGCAACCTGAAACGAGAATGCTTCGCTGTGTTTGAAGATTGGGCCGCCATTCAGCCCCAAACATGGAATTCCCAACACAGTAAACTGGACTGTCAGCACGTCGCCTTGCTTGCCTGACGGGAAATCGCCGGGAGCGCGGTACACCCCATCGACACTGGAGTCGGGAAATGTCTCGGCATAAAACTGCGCTGCTGCTTCCGCGCCGCCATCGAACCAGAGGCAAATGGTGTTTTTTGCGGGATTCATACGGTCATACCTCCGCTTCTACATGGCGCTTGAAGTTATTGAGAATGGCCTGCCAGCCTTCGCGTTGCTGTTCGATGGAATGGGTGGTTTCGGCATCAAATGTCACGCTGACGTTGACGCCTTCCGGGCTGTCGGCAAATGTAACCTGGGCGGTGCGGTCGCCGAAAGCGTATTCAATCAGTTGGTGGGGAACGATTTTGGTGTAGGTTCCGGCAAAGTCGAAACCGAAGCTGCCATCCTTGGCTTCCATGCGGGAGGAAAATTCACCGCCTTCGCGCAAATCGACGCTGGCGGCAGTGGTGTGCCAGTCATCGGAGGCGGCGTTCCATTGCATGATGTCCGCCGGGGTGGTGTAAGCACGCCAGACCTCCCCGATGGGTGCGGCGACAGTGGTTTCTACGTTGATTTTCATGGTGTGTGTCCTTTGGTGGTTATACGGCGGTTAGGTCATCAGCAAACGCTCGCAGGTGGTTTCAGTCGTCATCGCGCTGCTCCTTGGCATGTAACCCGCATCATCGGGAAGACCAGCATTTGCATGCCGCCTGCGTATTCCTGGCTTTCGGACTGGCCGACGGGATTGGGTTTCATGGTGTTTCTCATTGGGTGTTGTTGGATAGTTTTTGTAGTGTACGCTCCGCCTCCTGACAGCATCATGTCAGGAGTGTTGCTGTAAGCAGGCCGGATTTGCCGCATTCTTTACTTTTCACCCTGGCTTTTTCACTATAGCTGGAAAACCAGCTTAAGTGAGAGGCCGAATGGAGATTCAAGTTACCAGAAACGATTCCCTGGAGATGTTGCAGGCCAAGGTCTTGTCATCCATGCGTTCAATTGCCCAAAACATACTGGCAGCCGGGAAACAGCCTGAAACGCCGGAACAACTGTTTGCCGCAGCAATAAGGTTGGGCGATAAAACACTTGCCGGAATATCCCCAACCGTGCTTGAAGACCCTGACAAAATCGGGTGGTCTGTACCGATTTGTAAATCCGGCTGTCACTATTGCTGCTACGAGCAAGTCAATGTGACGCCACCAGAGGTTTTCACTATCGAAACCTATATCAAAAACCACTGGCCTGACGACCGTCAAAGATCCCTGCGAAAGCGGCTCCAGTCAGCCGCCGCCAAAGCCCAAAATCTGGGACAAAACACTTACTATAAAGCAAGGATTGCTTGCCCCCTGTTAAATGCTCAAGGTATGTGCAGTATCTATGAGGTGCGCCCTTTGATGTGCCGCGCCTATAACTCCTTAGACCTTAAGCGTTGCGAACGTGCCGCCAAATTGGCCCATAAGCCTGTCCGTGAACGGGGAGTGCCCGCTAACGGTTCGGTTCATGGTGTTTTTAATGGCGTCTACAGTGGGCTGCGGAAAGGATTGGAGGTGGAGCAGCTGCAAAGTCATTTGCCAATGTTGGTTGTGGCGCTTCAGTTAGTGTTTGATGATGCGACGCTTAAAGATCGTTGGTTAAAAGGAGATCGGGTATTTGGCTAGCCGGGCTGGCTATACCACCGCGCCCATAAGCTCCACGGCAAACGGCACAGTGTCCCCGTTGCGTTATTTTGGCATCAGCCAACCCCGCGTATTATTTCAATGGCAGGTGACCTTGCCCGATACCAATTAATGTCCAATTCAGCCAACATTATTGAATATAAATATAAGGCGGCATAATTCCTCATAATTGGGTTACACAATGAAAATAAGTTCGGGGCGTGTGGGTAGGCTTCTGTGGCTAGGTTTGTTCAGCAGTCCGGCGGCGTTTGCAGACATTTCGGGTACGGTATTCCTTGATTACAACTTGAATGGCCAGTTGGATTCCACGGCCAAGATGCGCAATTTTGCGGACACGATGGACATCGACGTGGCGGTTGACCGGGGCGTTGCGGGCGCGCAAGTCCGGGCTGAATGCGTGACCAGCAGTGGCACCAGCACGTTTGGCCCCGCCACCACCGATGCGAATGGGCAATTCACCTTAAGCACGGCAGGGGCCACCGCAGGCGCGGACAATTGCCTGTTGCAGACGGTCACTTTGCCTGCGGGTTACAGCGTAGGGGCGCAAAGCGGGGCGGGCAATGTGCAGACGCAGTTCGTCAGCCCCACCGCCACCGGAGCCAACTTTGCCGTGCAGGAAACCACCAGTTACTGCCAAAACAACCCGGACTTGGCCACCGACCGCTTTGCGTATGGGCAGCAGACCTTGAACCCGCCCTATGCGGGGAACCACGATGTGCCCAACATATTCGCCTTCCCCTACAACAGCGGTGCCGCTGGTTTGCCAAACACGTCCCCCACAGGCAGCGCTTCCCCCAGTTTGGATGCCAATGACCCGGTGATCAGCGACCTGGCGTTGGCGCAGGATGTGGGCAGCGTCTTTGGCTTGGGCTGGCATCCGGCTTCCAAAAGCCTGTTTGCCGCCGCGTATATGAAAGCGTGGACAGGCTTTGGCCCTGGCGGCACAGGGGCAATTTACCGCATCAACATGGGCGACCCTGCCCACCCCAGCACCAGCATTTATGCCGACCTGAACCAGATTTTCCCCGCCACTCCCCCAACCTCGGGGGACAACCCTTATCTGACCGGCAGCTTCTCCGCCGCCAACCCTGGGTATGCGCAAATTTCTGATGGCAGCGATGGCGTGCACCCCAAGGGGACTTATGTGGCCTCGGGCGACGCCACCCGCGACAACCAAAATGGGGAAATTTCCAATGCGGTTAGCAGGGTGGGGTTTGGCGACCTGGATGTGTCCAATGATGGCAAATCCCTGTTCACGGTCAATATGGCGAACCGCAAACTCTATATCCTGCCGCTGCGCGACACGCCCCTGACCGCTGCGGATGCAGGGGCCATCAACAGTTATGACATCCCGGTGCCTGCCGGGTGTTATTTGCCCGCCCCCCATTATCTGGTGTTTGGCTTGGGCGAATATCAGGGAAGCTTGTATGTGGGCAGCAGTTGTTATACCGGCTATGGCAATGCCGCACATGGCGTATTCCGCTTTGATTTGGCCACGCGGCAATTCGACCCCAACCAAATCACCGGGCATAGCTCCGATGTGGATGGCTACGGCTCCAACATTTTCGCCATCACCGACATCGTGTTTGACGCCAAGGGCAATATGACCCTGGCCACCCGTGCGATTTTTGAGCGTGACATTGCACATAATGTGGATACGCAAAAAACCCCCGGATACGGGATCGTCTATCGGGCCTGTTTGCAGAATGCCGCCACCCATACCTGGGTGCGGGAAAACAATGGTTCGTGTGGCGGGGTCACCACGGCGGGTGCCAATGATGGCAAGGGCTTCCAAGGGAGCACGGGGCGCTACTTCTATCAGGAATCCACCGCTGACGGCAATGCTTACGGAGCCAGTTTTGGCGGCGCGGCGCAAGTGCCGGGCTTTTTGGATGCTGCCCACACGGTGGCTGACCCTTTTAATTTGTACGAAGCGGGTGTTGCCTGGCTGGATGTCGGCCTGGGGGCGAGCACCGCGACTGCCGGGCGACGCAGCCGTGCCTATGGTTTTTATCATGGTGTTGGGAGTATTGACGGGGGCAATACTGATGACCGTCCAGTAAGTGGCAAGAATGCCGCGTTGGGGGATTTGGAAGTGCTGTGCGATGCGCCCCCGATTGAGATTGGCAACCGCGTCTGGAAGGACACCAATGCCAATGGCGTCCAAGACCCGGGCGAGCCGCCGGTTGCCGGAGTCAAGGTGGAGCTGTTCGCCCAGGGCGCGGATGTCAACACGGCCACCCCATTGGCGACCACTGTGACCGATGCGGAAGGCTATTACGTCTTTTCCAGCGACCCGCGTGGCTACCCAACTAGCGGCAACAACGCGGTGAACGACACCGGCGGTGCCACAGGGGGCTTCATCAGCACCGACATGCAGGGTGGGCGCGCCAGCAGCGCCAGCCACAAGTACGGCTTGAAAAGCCTGTTGCCCAACACGCAATACCAAGTCGCTATCCGCCAGGTGGCGGGTGCCAGCAAACAGTCCGCCTTGGCCAGCTTGTCGCTCACCGCCTCATCGCAGGGCAGTGACGCCGAACGCAACTCGGACGGCAGCCTTGCGGGCAACAATGCGGTTTCGAGTGTCACGACATTGGATGCGGGCGGGAATTTCCATGCGGTGGACTTTGGTTTCATTGAGCCAAGCACCGACCTGAAGCTGGGCAAGACCGTCGACAAAACCACGGTGCGCCCTGGCGATACGGTGGTGTACACCCTGACCCTGGAGAATGAAAGCGATGTGGACGCAACCAATGTGGAGGTCGCCGACAACCTGCCGTCTAACCTGACCTTCGTCAAAGCCACGCCCAGCGCGGGGACATTCAATGCAGGCGTTTGGAGCATTAGTAAAGTCACCGCCAAAACGACGGAAACCTTACAAATTGAGGCGACGGCTAAATAATGGGCGCTGATGCCCCATTGTTTTGGCGTAGGGTGATGGGCAGATCAGCTTCCCGGAGCCATTGCCCCGCCAACGCAATGGCGGCTTCCAGGTTTTGCGCCGCCTGTGCGCTTAAGCCTTCGCCTAATGCAAAGTGGTAGCCGCGAATCCGCAATACCTGGGCGGGCGGGGCATCCCTGCCATACACCTGCCGGAAGGTATGCAGCAAGGCGGCGGGTGTCTGTGCATGGCTGGTGTAACTGCCATCCTGTTGCGCGTTGAGGTCTTCCAGCGCATACGGGGCGGCGCAACTGACATCCGCATCTACGAACAGGATGCGCCTGCGCCCTAGCAAATCGGTGATGTGCTCCACCTGCAACTGCATGTCGGTGAGGCATTCCACCCCAGGCAATTGCAGGGCGGCAACCGCTTCTGCCGCCAATATGCCCAGCGCATCATCGCCCCGCCCCGGATTGCCGTAACCGAACAGCAGGAGCGGCGCAACTTCAGTCAAGCCCGCACCCGTAGCTGCCGTCGCTGTTTTTCGTCAAGTGACTGAGCAATTGCCCGTCGTGGCCGTACAGCTCCACCTGCAATGGCATCTTGCCGAGGGCATGGGTGGCGCACGACAGGCACGGGTCATACGCCCGCACCGCCACTTCCAGATGGTTGAGCAAGCCTTCGGTGATTTCTTCCTGCCCGTCGAGGTAGTGGTCGGCCACCGAGCGCACCGATTCATTCATGGCCTGGTTATTGCTGGTGGTGGACACAATCAGGTTGGCCTTTTCGATCAAGCCTTGCTCGTTGACCTGATAATGGTGGAACAAGGTGCCGCGTGGGGCTTCGATGACGCCGATGCCTTGCGGGCGTTTTTCACCCGTCACCAGCAAATCTGTGCCGGTAATGTCCGGGTCATTGAGCAGTTCCTGGATCGCTTCGGCGCAGTGCAGCATTTCGATCATCCGCGCCCAGTGGAACGCCAGCGTGTCATGCACATACGCGCCGCCGCCAAACGCACGGAAACGCACCCGGGCGGCTTCCGCCAATGGGGTTGCAATGCTGTCGCACAGGTTGACCCGCGCCAGCGGCCCTACCCGGTACCAGCCGTTTTCCTTGTCGATGGCGGTGAAGTAGGGGAATTTCATGTATGACCAGTTGCGCACTTCTTCGCGGATCATCAAGCCGTAGTTGCGGTAATCAAACTGGTCGAAGATGTCGCTGCCGTCCGCCCGTCGGGCGCGCAGGCCACCGTGATACAGCTCCAGCTCGCCTTGTGCCCCGATCATGCCCAAGTAGTTGGTCTGTAGGGTGGCGAACGCGTGGTTTTCCGGGTGTTGCAGGTGGATGGACTCATTCAGCGTCACCGCATCCTGCGACCAGGCAATAATGTCGGCAATATCCACCAGCAGGGCTTGGCGTTCGTCCTCGTCCAGGGCTTTGTTCATGCCGCCGGGAATGGCGGCCGCACCGTGGATACGCTTGCCTGCAATGGCGGCAATCACCTGCTGGCCGTATTTGCGCAGTTTCACCCCTTTCAGGCCGATGTCGGGGTAATCTTCCAGCACGCCGACGATATTGCGGTGAGCGAGGTCAGAGCCGAAACCGAACAGGAAATCAGGGGACGACAGGTGGAAAAAGTGCAGCGCGTGCGATTGCAACACCTGACCGAAATGCAGCAGGCGGCGCAGCTTGGTGGCGGTCGGGGTCAGTTCATCCACGCCGACGATCTGGTCAACCGCTTTCGCCGCTGCCAGATGGTGTGAAACCGGGCAGATGCCGCACAAGCGTTGCACAAAATACGGCACTTCGGTGTAGGGGCGGCCCTGGATGAATTTCTCAAAGCCGCGAAATTCGACAATGTGCAAGCGCGCTTCCTGGACGTGGTTGTCCGCGTCCAGCAGCAGGGTGATCTTGCCGTGCCCTTCCACCCGTGAAACCGGGTCAATGGCAATGCGGCGCAGGTTGTTGGTTTGTGCTTCCATCTCCAGACCCTCAATCGTAATGCAACATGGCTTTCGGCAAGGCTGGCTCTTTCCCCGCCAACAAGTCGCTCAGGATGGCAAAAAACGCATCGCCCGGTGGCGGGCAACCCGGCAGGTAATAATCCACCCGCACCACTTCGTGCAAGGGGTGCACCTTGGACAGCAACAGCGGCAATTCGGGGTCAGACGGGATCATCGGGTTATCCACGCCCATCCCGTCCAGGTAGGCTTCTTCCAGGCATTCCTGCACGGTGTAATGGTTGCGCATGGCGGGGACGCCGCCGTTGATGGCGCAAGCCCCGACCGCAATCAGGATTTTGCATTGCTGGCGGAATTCCCGCAGGACATGCACATTTTCGGCATTGCACAGCCCGCCTTCCACCAGGCCAATGTCGCACGGGTGGCAGTGCTTGATGTCGGTGAGCGGGGAGCGGTCAAACTCGACGTGTTCCAGCAAGCCGACCAGCCGCTCATCCATGTCCAGGAATGACATGTGGCAACCGAAACAGCCTGCCAGCGAGGTGGTGGCGATACGGATCTTACTCATCGTGATGCTCCGTTTTTTGCAGGCCAACGTGGGCGACATCGGATTCGGCAGCCGAATGCAGGTCAAACCTGCGCCGCCCAATCGGCACTTCGTAACCGTGGTTTTTCGGCAGGATCGCCCCAACCGGGCAGATATGCGCCGCTGCGTCATCCAGCGTCAGCGTGCTGTCACCCAGTTTGCCGCTGGGGGTGTTGACAATGATCTGGGTATTGACGCCACGCCCACCGACGGCAAAGACGTTTTTGCCATCCAGGTCGCGGCTGGCACGCACACACAATTCACACAGCACGCAACGGTCACGGTCCAGCAGGATGTCCGGGTGGGAGGCATCCACTTCGCGCCGGGGGTAAAACGGTGGGAAATGCCCATCCAGCATCCCGAAATGGTAGCCGAGGGCCTGCAAGGTGCAGTCGCCGGTTTTGCTACAGGTGGGGCACAGGTGGTTGCCTTCCACAAACAGCATTTGCAGCAGCGTCTTGCGCACTTCCTGTAAGGCGGGGGTATTGTTGTCGACTTTCATGCCAGCAGCGGCGGGCAGGGTGCAGGCGGATGCATTGCGCCCGTCCACTTCCACCGAACACAGCTTGCAACTGCCATGCGGGGTCAAGCCTGGTTTGTGGCACAGGTGCGGAATGTAGATGCCGGCGGCGAGCGCGGCGTCCATGATGGTTTGGCCGGGCGTGAAACTGATTTCCTGCCCGTCAATCAAGAAAGTGTTGTTCATGACAAATGCGCCTCCGCATCGTCGCGGTGGGTCAACTTGCGGGTAGTGGCTAGGGCGGCGTCCAGATTGAAGAACGGCTCATAATCCTGATGCAGCAAGCGTTCCTCGCAGACTTCCGGGAATTTCGCCAGCAAATCCAGCAGCGGGTTGGCGGCGGTTTGCCCCAAGCCGCAATGCGAACGCCGTTTCACCAGTTTGCCCAGCCGCACCATTTCCTCACGGTCGTAAGGCGTGCCATGCACGGAGGCGATCTTGTCGAGGTAGGTGCGCAACAAGGGCGTGCCCACCCGGCAAGGGGTGCAGAAGCCGCAGCTTTCATGGGCGAAGAAATGGGTGAAATTGCGCACCACCGCCAGCAAATCGCGCTCGGCACCGTAGATCATGATGGAGCCGCCGGTTGCCAGGTCTTCAAACGCCAGCTTGCGCCCGAATTCTGCCCGGTTCACCAGCGTGCCGGAAGGCCCGCCGACTTGCACGGCGTGCGCATCCTGCCCGCCACAAGCTTCCAGCAGGGTTTGCAAGGTGATGCCAAATGGGAATTCGTAGATGCCGGGGGCGGTGCAATCGCCACTGACGCTGAGGATTTTGGTGCCAGCGGACGGCTCCGTGCCGTGGTCGCGGAACCATTGCCCGCCCTGTACCGCAAGGTGGGTGGCGACCAGCAGGGTTTCCACATTGTCCACCACCGTTGGTTGCCCTTGATAGCCGTGGGTGACGGGGAACGGCGGGCGCACCCGTGTGACGCCGCGTTTTTCTTCCAGCGATTCCAGCAGGGCGGATTCTTCGCCGCAGATATACGCGCCAGCCCCCAGCACAATGCTGATGTCGAAGTTGAAACCGGGCTGGTTGAGGATGTTTTCACCCAACTGATTGGCGGCTCGCATCTCGGCCAAAGTGGCTTCCAACTGCGGCACGAGGTAACGGTATTCGCCACGCAGGTAGAGGAATCCCTGCCGCGCCTTGATGACCCAGGCGCACAAGGCCATGCCTTCAAACACTTGTTGTGCATAGCGGGTCAGCAGCACGCGGTCTTTGAAGGTGCCGGGTTCGCCTTCGTCGGCATTGCACACCACGTAATGCTCCGGTGCGGCGGCGTCGCGGCACAACTGCCATTTCAGCGCGGTGGGGAAACCGGCACCGCCCCGCCCACGCAAACCGGATTGCTTGATTTCAGCCAGAAAGGGCGCTTCGCCTGTTTGCAGGGCGGCACGTAACCCAGCGCCTGCGGGCAAGTCGTCGTTCAGCAGCAAGCCTGCCTGACGGATATGGTCTTGCACCGCAAACCAATCCGCAGGCCAGGAAGCGAGTGGCGCGCCTGCATTGATGGCTTGCGCCAAGGCGGGCAACTGTGCGGCGCTCAGGCTGACCAATGGGATGCCATTCACTAGCGCAGATGCACCATGGTCACACATGCCCACGCACGAAGTCTGGTCAATGCTGACCATGCCATCTGCACGGGTAATGCCCGGTGTGACGTTCAGCAAGCCGCACAGCTGTTCCATGAGTGACAAATCACCGCAGCTGGTGCAATTGCTGAACAATATATTGAATTGCCCACGCGGGGCGCGGTGGAAAAAGCTGTAGAAATCAATGACCTCCTCCACCTTGCTGATGGGGAAGCCCAGCTCGGCGGCCAGTGGGGCGATTAGCTCAGGAGGAATGTGTTGGTGACAGTTCTGCAATTCATGCAGGCGATGAAGCAAATGGTCAGCAATCTGCTGCTTTGCTGGTGAGGGTAACGGTTCTACTTGCATAATACTTTCGCAACCACGTTGTTTTATTTAGCCTCAGTATAGCATTTTTGTTGCGCCTGCCCACTTCACATTCACGTTCATAACCTATGGCATTCCCGAAGGGGCGCTCAGGAGTGGGTAGGTTCCGCGTCGTGGCCTGGGTGTGCGCGCGAGTTTCCAGTTTGGTTTAACCCAACTGCAATTGTCATTCGGGAACTAGCGTGCCAACATTCCCCGTGCTGCAATGTGATGCAGTTTTTTGCAGTAATGACCAACAATTCAACTTTTATTGGGGATCGATCATGGGGATGACTTACTGGCTCAATGTGCGTGATGGCGATGTGATTGAAAGCGAAGAACGGGACCTTTCCTATACCTGCAAGGCGACGGATACGCTGGACAGGTTATGTGTTGAGCTTGGTGTGCTGGCGGTCAGTGAATTCGTCGACGGCACCGAAATGGGCCTGGAGTACGAGGACGAGCCGGATTTCACCGATGCCGATGAAGCGCTTTACGCGGAAGGCAAGCGCCCCTATCCGCTGGACGAGATGCGCTGGTGCGACGCCAAAACGGGCTTGGAGACATTCCGCAGTTTGCAAGCCCAACTGGATGAAAACCCCGAAAGCTTCGAACTGGATGCTGACGACCTGGAAATGTTGGCGGAGGAGCTTGACGAAATCCTCGAACAACTGGAGCAGGCCGAGATGCAGGGCCAAACCTTCCACCTGGAGCTGCTGGCGTGACCTCCGCCAACCAGACGGGAAAAATTCCGCCGGAACGCTTCTGGCCCGCCTCGGCAGTGGTATACTGGCTCCATTCCCATTCCAGCGATGCAGGAGGTATTTCAATGATTGTTTCCCACCCTTCACAGGCCGCACAAAAGCCAGTTTAAAGGCTTGCCCGACATTCCTGCTGGAATCCGCACCCGCCTTTGACCTTTTGTCCCGGCCTGCGCCGGGATTCCGCCGAATCCCAATGGCTTGCGCCTGAATCCGGACGCAAGCGCTTCCGTATTGCTTATTGGGAATCACCATCATGTCTATCACTTCCCTCCACGCTTTGGGATGGAGCCACTTTTTTCAAGCACAACTGACCCTGGAAACGTTTGAATCGACCTTGCCTTTCCGGGTGGCGTCGGTGCAGCGCAACCTGCTCGAATGCCTCGGCTTTGACACGCAAGGCCAACTACAGCGCCTTGCGCTTGCCACGTATCCGTGGCGGCAGGTTGCCCCCGAACAGCATCCAACCGTCGGTGACTGGCTGCTGCTGGACAAAAACCTGGAACCGCTGCAACTGCTGGAACGGAAAACGCTCATCCAGCGCCGTAGTGCAGGCCGCGAATCCGGCTTGCAACTGATTGCCGCCAATATCGACACCTTGCTGGTGGTGAGTTCCTGCAATGAGGAATTCAACCTCAACCGCATCGAACGCTACCTGGCCCTGGCCGCTGAAGCGGGCATCGGCGCTGTCGTCGCATTGACCAAAAAGGATTTGTGCCCGGACACCTCGCCCTATCTGGAGGCGTTGCACCACAACCACCCTGGCCTGCCGGTGGAGACGGTCAATGCGACCGCTGCGCAAGACGTTGCGCGGCTGGCGATGTGGTGCGCCAGCGGCCAGACCATCGCCTTGCTGGGTTCATCCGGCGTGGGCAAATCCACCCTCACCAACAGCCTGACGGGCGAATATGGGCAGGAAACCGCCCCCATCCGCGCCAAAGACAGCAAAGGCCGCCACACCACCACCTCCAGAAGCCTGCATCCGCTGCCGGGCGGCGGCGTCCTGCTGGATACGCCGGGGATGCGGGAATTGCAGATGGTTGATTGCGAAGCAGGCGTCCAGTCGGTTTTCGCCGATGTCGCGCAACTGGCGGCGCAATGCCGGTTTCATGATTGCCAGCATGTGACCGAACCCGGCTGTGCCGTCCGGGGGGCGCTGGAAAGCGGTAGGTTGGAACAGCGGCGGCTCGACAATTACCGCAAGCTGCTGGCGGAACAGGCGCACAACAGCGGTTCGGTGGCGGAGAAACGCCAGCAGGAACGGGCGCTGGGACGTTTCTACAAGCAAGCCAAGGAAAGCCACCGCCGCTTCAAACCCCAGGAATAAGCGCCGGTTGGGCGGTTGCGCTTAGGGCGGCGGCATTGGCCGGAAATGGTGCGTCCCATCCCGGCGCAACTGCCCGACCAGGCCGAACTCCCAATCCAAGTAGGCCTGCATGGTTTCCGGCGAGGCGTCGACGCCTTCATAAGGGCGCTGGTAGCGCCGGATGGGCGTGACTGTCTGGCGCGCCCGGACGTATTCCGGCGGATAACCGGCTGCGGAAAAATCCGCAGCCGTCAACCCATCCACCACATACGTTTCCCACGCCATCTGCGCCAACCAGGAGGCGGTCATATTGGCGCGTGCGCCGTCGTCATCCACCAGCACGATGCGTGCACCGCGCACCGGGGCGTACATTTCGGTTTCCTGCACCAGTTGCCCGCCGGGAACAGGCAGGAACCCCGGCAAGTGGCTGCGTTCGTATTCGGCGAAACTGCGCACGTCGAAACAGTAGGTGGTGCGCGCTTGTTGCTCCGCCCAGGCGGACAAATCCCCCTTCCTGGCGCGCCCAACACCCGCACGGTCAGCCACGGCGCGCGCCCGACGGCCAGCGAGTTCGGCGGATGGCGCAGACGTTGTGCCGAAACTGCGCGACTGGCCGTGTTCCAGTTGTTGTTGCGCCAGTAACCAGCCGATCGCGCCATTGCGCAAGGCGGCGACGGGGTTCGGCAACCCGGCGTTGATGAGCGATTGCGCGCCAATCAGGCTGCGGGTGCGGCCTGCGCAATTGACAATGATCCGGGTGGATGGGTTTGGCGCCAGGTCAGGCGTGCGCAGCACCACTTCCGCGCCGGGCACGCTGACGCCGGTGGGAATGCTCATGGTCTGGAACTCATCGAAACGGCGCACATCCACAACCACCATGTCGGCCCCCGCATCGATCATGGCCTTGACTTCCTGCGCGGAAAACGACGGCGTATGGCATGCGGCCTCCATCAGCTCGCCGAACGCCTTGCTGGGCACGTTGACATCGATAAAGGTTTCGCCGCCCGCTGCTTTCCACGCCGCCAACCCGCCCGCGAAGACGGCGACATCGCTGTAACCCAGCGCCAACAAACGTTCGGCAGCCTGTTCCGCCAGCCCTTCGCCGTTGTCGAAGGTGACGATGGGCGCATCGCGGCGCGGCAGTTTCGCCCAGGCGTCCAGCTCAAGGCGGGCTAGCGGGAAGTTGGCCGCAAACAGCGGGTGGCCTTCCGCATGGGGCGCTTCTTCGCGCACATCAAGGAGGGCGATTTCCTCACGATCCAATAACTTTGCGCGGACGTAAGCGTAGTCCCGTGTGGCGTGGCTGGCAGCTTGCATGGCGGTTCCCGCCTCCTGTTCATTGCGCACCGTTGGAATACCCTGAGATGAATTCCTTGGCCGGGCCGCCTTCGTGCGGAAACACATGCCGGTTCACCTTGCCGATATTGGCCCCATAGGCGTGAATGCTGATGGAAACCTGATCATCCAGCGCATTCCTGACCTGATGCACATCGCCGATCGTGGGGGAAACGAATTCGACTGCGCCGGGTTCAAGCCGGACTTCTTCATCCAATGGGCGGGGGACGCCATTGGCGGCAATTTCGTAATTTTGCGCGACTTCCGCCCCGCGCAGCATGCCGATCACGCCCCACACGGTGTGGTCGTGGATGGGCGTCTGCTGCCCCGGCCCCCAGACGAAACTGACCACCGAAAAGCGGTCTTGCGGGTCGGCGTACAACAGGTATTGCTGGTAATACTGCGGGTGCGGTTGGGCGTAGGCGGGGTCTAGCCAGCTGTCTTCCGCGATCAGGGCGCGCATGGCGTCGCCGGTTTTGAGGTGTACGACATGTCCATTGTGTTCGCTGTCCAGCAGTGCGGTCACGTTGTCCACAAACTGCTGCAACGGCTCAGGCAGGGGATTGTGTTGCATCTTGGGGCTCCTCCTTTGCTACTATCCCTCCACTATATCGGAAATCCGCGTTAGAGGAAGTCATGAGTAAATCTCCAGCACAACAATCGGGTTTCGCCACCCGTGCCATCCATCACGCCTGGGATGCCTATGCCGGGACTGGCGACCTGAACCCGCCGATACACCTCAGTTCGACCTACACGTTCCCGACCGTGGAAGATGGCGGCAAGCGGTTCGCGGGCGAACAACAAGGCTTCATCTATTCGCGGGTCGGCAACCCCACCACCGCCCTGCTGGAACAGCGCCTCGCCAATCTGGAAGGCGGTGAGGCCGCACTGGCGACCGCCTCCGGCATGGGCGCGACCGCTGCATTGCTGTGGAGCCTGCTGCAACCGGGCGATGAAATCATTGCCGACAAAACGCTCTACGGCTGCACTTACGCCTTTTTCAATCATGGGCTGACGAAATTTGGCGTCGAAGTCAGGCACATTGACATGACCGACCCCGCCAATCTGGCGGCGGCCATCAGCGCCAAAACCCGCTTGGTGTTTTTCGAATCGCCCGCCAACCCCAATATGCGGCTGGTGGACATTGCCGCCATTGCAGCAATTGCCCATCAATATGAGCGCTGTCAGGTGGTGGTCGACAACACGTACTGCACCCCCTTCCTGCAACGTCCGCTGGAGCTGGGGGCGGATTTCGTGGTGCATTCCGCCACCAAATACCTCGGCGGGCATGGCGACCTGATTGCTGGGGCGATCGTCGGGCCGCAGGAAACGCTGCTCCAGGTGCGTGCCACCGGCATCAAGGACATGACCGGCGCGGTGATGTCGTCGCTGGATGCTTTCCTGGTGCTGCGCGGGCTGAAAACCCTCGCCCTGCGGATGGAGCAACATTGCCGGAACGCGCAGGCGTTGGCGGAATTCTTGGCCAGCCATCCCAAAGTCGAAGCCTGCCATTACCCCGGCCTGCCGGAGTTTCCGCAGTACGCGCTGGCGCAACGCCAGATGGCAAAGCCGGGCGGCATGATCGGTTTTGAACTCAAGGGCGGCTTTGCAGCCGGTTGCCGTTTCATGAACGCCTTGAACCTGATCACCCGTGCCGTCAGCCTCGGCGACACGGAAAGCTTGGCGCAGCACCCCGCCAGCATGACGCATTCCACCTATACGCAGGAAGAGCGGGCGGAACATGACATCAGCGAAGGGCTGGTGCGGCTGTCGGCGGGGTTGGAGGACACCGCTGACCTGTTGCAGGACGTGGGGCAGGCGCTGGCGGTGGTGTGATCAGCCGGGCGCGGTCAGTTGCATCGCCGGACGGGTGCGGAAACCGTCATACCATTCCAGCAGCCGGGGGCAGCCGGATTCGCGCAACAATTGTGGCAGGCGGAAATCCAGATAGCCGACGGCGGCGGCCAGTGCCAATTGCGCCAGGGTGAGGCCGTCGCCGAGCGTCTCCAGGCGGGTTTCGATGTAGTGCAGGGTGCGGGCGATTTCCGTTTCCCAGCGCGCCATCGCCGCCGGGGAACGCTCCTGCTCCGGGCGGCTGCGTTGCTCCATCACCAAGTTGTAGGCGGCGTCGGTCATGCCGTCGGCAAGCGCTTCCCAGCGCAATACCGCCAGTTCCGGCAAGGGTTCCTGCGGAATCAGGTGGGGTTCGGCCAGCCTGTCGAGGTAGCGGCAGATCACCGGGCTGTCGAACACCGTTTCGCCATTGTCCAGCAGCAGGGCGGGCACTTTGCCCAGCGGGTTGGCCGCCAGCAATTCAGCCGTAGGCTTGCTGACATCCGTCAATACGGTGTCGATGGCGGCATCCAGGCCTTTTTCAATCGCCAGCATCCGCACTTTGCGGGCGTAAGGGGACGTGGGGGAGTAAAACAGTTTCATGGCAGCCTTCTTTGCTGATGCGAAAGGTCGGGTTTGACAGTGTACCAGCAAGCCGTTTTTGTGAGAGGTTTTATGGCGGAACCACCCCTCCTGTCGTCGCGGCGGCTGACACGGTGTGCGCTGAAGGCTGGATTCAGCATGGGATTCTTGCCGCCAGCCGCAGGATTCGCGCTAAGATAGCGTCATCAACATTTGGATGGTGCGCTTGCACAAGGAATTATTGATGGCACGCAAGAATCTGTTCGCCTGCATGACCGCCGCCGCCCTGCTGACGGCAGGCTGCGCCAGCCTTCCGCCCGAGGAGAGGCTCAACCGTGAAATGGCGGGCATCAATGGCAAACCGCCCCTGTTCGTCAACGGTTACCGTGACGGCTGCCAAAGTGGGTTGTCGGCGGCTGGCGACCGGGCGTTTGCTTACGCCAAGGACTTAAGCAAGGCCAAAACGCCTGACTACAAACTGGGCTGGGAAGACGGCTTCCGGGTATGCCAGTCACGGGAGGCGCAACGCAATAATGACCGCAACAGTTATGACGGATACTCTTACCCGTGGTTGCCGCGCACCGGCGTCAGCATCGGGGTGACGCTTTAAGTGCCAGCACATCCCGCGTCATTTTTGGGCTTATTGCAGTGTAATCTCATAGGCTCGGGGCGTTGCCTCATCCCGGCCCTGTGCCACCACTTTCACCTTGTCCCCTGGCTTGTACGCCGCCAACGCCAGTTTCAGGTCGGCAATGCCGTGGATAACAACCTCATTTACTTTGGCAAGTTTGTCCCCTTTGCGTAGGCCTGCTTTCCCTGCCGCGCTGTTGGCTTCGACGCCGATAATTTCCAGGGCATTGTCCTTTTCATCCAGCATGACGCCCAGCTTGCCGGTGGGCGGCAGTTCCACCGCCTTGCCCAGCAGCAAATAATCCGCCAGGCCGGGTTGCGCATCCTTTTCCTCAACGTTGGCGACCGTTGCGACGGTGACGCCTGGAACCTGCCGCGCCAAATCCTGCGGCACGCCTGCGCCGTGACTGATGTGCCCGGTTCCCGCGAACACCACCATCGGTTGCTGCGGATGCGCTTGCAGGTAATGGGCGATGTTGCCCGCCATGGTTTCGTCCCAGATGCGTTGCACCAGCAAAAAGTGCTCGAACTGTTTGTTGTCCTGGGGATGCGCGGCGAACGCCTTTTCCAGCCGGGCGCGGTAGGCGGCTTCCGCTGGATGGATGACCGGCGGCAGTTGCGCCCGCTCCGCTGGGGTGAGCGCTTCCAACCCGCCCTTGGCAACCTTGCGGGTCAGTTCGACCGGCGCGTTCAGGGCAATGACCGGCAGATGTTTGGCTTTGGCGAAGGCCATGACCGGGCGCAATAGCCGGTAGTCATAACCCCAGCGCCCGTAATATTCGCTGCGGTTGAGCAGCTCACTTTCGCTGATCTTGCCCGCCAGATAGTCATTCAGCACGCTTTGGAACGGTTGCTGGAACCATTCCACGCCAATCGCCAAGTTGGGGTTGCGTTGCTGCAAGGCCTGCAATATGGCCAGTTGGTTGAGGTGATGGCCGTAATGGTCATGCATTTCGCCGACGAACACCACCCGGTTGGCAGCCAGCTTTGCCATCAACGCGGGGAAATCCAGCGGCGGGTTCTGATTGACAGCGGTGGGCGGATGCTCCTCAATATAGCGCAACGAATCCGCCAGGGCGGCGTCTTCCGGCAAGTTGGCGGCGTTGTCCGCCCGCGACGGATAGGCAGCCAAGCAAAACGCCGTCATGACCATGACGCCCAACCAATGGAAAACCCCTTTATGCGCTTGTTGAACCATCTTGTTATCCTGCTGGTAGTGTTTCTGCCGATCCGCCTGCTGGCCGCAGACCCGCCGGTGCTGGATCATGTCCTGCGGGTGACGCCGGATGTCAGTGGCGGCGGCCTGCAAGTGGAGGATAGCCTGCGCGTACCGGCGGCGTTGCGGGCAAACGGGCGTTTCGAGTTTGGGCTGGGGCCGCAGTTCACGCTGGATGCCCCAGTGGCGCAACCCGTTTCCCCAGGCCGTTATAGTATTCCATTTCCGGAAGGCGCACAGGAAATCACCCTCAAATACCATGGCAGACTGGCTTCCACCGAGGATTGCGCGTGGCTGGCCGAAGCTTGCGTCCTGCTCAGTGAGCGCGGGATGTATCTGGATGGCGGCAGCCGCTGGTATGCGCAATCCGGCGACACTTTGCACACGTTTGCATTGCAGGCCAGTTTGCCAACCGGTTGGGTCAGCCTCAGCCAGGGGGAACAATCCGGTGACGGCTGGCACGAAACCCATCCGCAGGATGAGATTTACCTGCTGGCGGGCAAATTCCACGTTTACCAGCAGCCCGGCAAGCACGCCACGGCGATGGTGTATTTGCAGCAGGACGCTCCGGAACTGGCCAAGCGCTACCTGCAAACCGCCCAGCAATACCTGGATGAATATTCTGCGTTGCTGGGCGACTACCCCTACGCCAAGTTCGCCACGGTGGAAAGTTTCTGGGAAACCGGCTGGGGCATGCCTTCCTTCACCCTGCTGGGGCCGAAGGTGTTGCGCCTGCCGTTCATCCTGCACTCTTCGTTTCCGCATGAAATCCTGCACAACTGGTGGGGCAATGGCGTGTATGTGGACGCCAGCGGCGGCAATTGGTCGGAAGGTTTGACCGCCTACCTGGCCGACCAGCGCATTAAGGAGCGGATGGGCGAGGGCGCGGAATACCGCCGCTCCACCTTGCAGCAATACGCCGCCTTTGTCGGTGAACACGATGATTTCCCCCTCAGCCGGTTCCGCAGCCGCCACGATGCCGCCAGCCAGGCAATCGGCTACGGCAAGGCCATGATGCTGTTCCACATGTTGCGCCAGCAGTTGGGGGATGAGAAATTTTTTGCCGGGCTGCGGGATTTTTACCGGACTTACCGCTTCCACCGCGCCACATTCAACCAGCTGCTGGACAGCCTGAAGGTGGATGCAGCTTTCCGCCAGCGTTGGGTGGACGGCGTGGGGGCACCCAGCCTCGCCATCCAGTCACAGACGCTCACACAGGAAGGCTCCGGTTATCGCCTGCAACTGACGCTGAAGCAACAACAGGCGGGCGCTGCGTTTCCGCTGGCGGTTCCCGTCCGTATCCGTTTCGCTGACGCAGGCCGCTTGGAGCAGCATGAAACCCTGCACATGCAACAGGCCAGCCAAAGCTTCGAGCTGATGCTGCCCGCCAAACCGGCGCAAGCCGCCATTGACCCGGACTTCGACCTGTTCCGCCTGCCAGACCCCGCCGAATTGCCCGCCGCCATCAATACGCTGTACGGCACGGCGGAAAAGACCTATGTGCTGGCGCGCCAAACGGACGACGCCATGCAGGTCGCCTGGGAAAGCTGGCTGGATACGCTCAAGGCCGCGGACAAAAACCTGCGGGTGCAATACGACGATGCGCCATTGCCTGACACCGGCGCGGTCATCCTGCTGGGCGGCGACAACGCGGCGTTGCAAGGTTTGCTGGATCGCGCGCAAGAACCGTTCCGCCTGACCGACGCTGCCTACACCCTCAACAGCGTCAACTACACCTGCGGCCTGCACACGCTGGCGCTGGCCTTGCACGCCGGACGGCAGAACATTGTCCTGCTGGACGCTTCTTCCCCCGATGGGCTGGACAGGATGCTGGCGAAGCTGCCGCATTACGGCAAATACAGCTATCTGGTGTTCAATAGCGCGACAGGTGAGAATGTGGCGAAAGGTCAATGGGAAGTGACAGATTCGCCGTTGACGGTAAGTTTTTAGGCGATGTCCGCTTGCCCTTTGCCTAAATGGTGTTTTTGCTCCATCTATCCGGGGGAAACAACCGGCTATTCCTGTCATCGTCATCAAGTTTGCGGATGTCGATTACGAGGTGATGATTCAAAAAATTTATAATATGATTCTTTCATCAAATCATGAATGCCTTGGTTTGATGTTGACCTCTCGTTTTTTCGACTCTCTTTGTAGATGGATTTAGCCGGGTTTTTACCCGGCTTTCTTTTTGCTTGCTCCCCCCACACATTGCGGACAGGTATGCAGTGACACTGGCGGAAGCCCGCTATATTGTGCTGGAATGTTTGCCTGCACATGCATCCAGCCATCCACAGGAGAAGGAATCCAATGTCACCGCTCAAACTTTACAGCGCCCCCCTTTCCGGCAATGCCTACAAAATACGCCTGTTGCTGGCCATGCTGGGGCTGGATTATGAACTGATCAATGTGGATCTGCGGGCAGGCGAAAACCTGACAGCGGAGTTCCTGCGCCTCAATCCACGCGGGCAGGTTCCCGTATTGGTGGATGGTGACACCGTGATCTGGGATTCGCTGGCGATTCTGGTGTACCTCGCCCGTCGCTATGGCGATGGTGAGTGGCTTCCGACGGATATTCCTGGGGAAACGCAGGTCATGCAGTGGCTGGCGGTTTCCGAAAACGAGCTGCTGTATGGGCTGGCGCGGGCACGGGCGGTTGTATTGCTGAAACGTCCGTTCAATCTGGAGCAGTGCCAAGCGGAAGGCAAGGCCGGGTTGGCGGTGATGGAGGCGCATTTTGCTGAAAATGCATGGCTGGCGGCGGGCAAACCGACGGTTGCCGATATTGCCTGTTACCCGTATGTGATGCTCGCGCCAATGGGTGAGATTAGCCTTGAGCCGTATCCCAACGTGCGGCAATGGTTGACGCGGGTGGAAGCGTTGCCCGGCTGGGTGACGATGGAGGTATGACGCCTGTGGGCTGTAGGGCTAGCGCCTGGATAAAGGTGTCATCAATCAGGCTTGCTGATGTGAGCTTTGTTTGAGCAGACATTCGGCTACTTCCCACGCTTCTTTTGCGGCATTGTGGTTGCTTGTAACCTGGGCGGCCACGATGGCGCCGTCCAACAGTATGTTGATCTGTACGGCCAGTTTTTTTGCAGATGCGGGGAAAATGTCTCCAAGCAGGGTTTCCAAATAGTGAGTCAATAGTTGCTTATGCTGGGCAGCGGCCTGATGGATGTCTGTGGTGGCATCCTGAAATTCGGCAGATGCATTAATGAACATGCAGCCGGAAAAGTCCGGCCTTGCAAACCATTCATGATGCCATTTAAAGACTGCCCGAAGTTTGTCAATCGGGGTGTTGTGTTGCTTCACATACGTTATTAGTGAAGTGCGGAATACTTCGTCGCGCTGCTTCAATACGGCGAGGATCAGGTGTTGTTTGGATGGAAAATGTTTGTACATGGTCATTTTAGCGACACCTGCTTCGGCAAGAATGCGGTCAATGCCGATAGCCGTGTAGCCCCCACTGGCAAATAGCTCGGTTGCCTTGTCGATCAGAATTTCTCGCTTGCTTGACATCCTGGCATGCCTTTTTCAAACAGAACGGTTTGTCTATTTCGAGCTTGCCAGTTTTGCTTTTTGATTGCTAGTATACAGACCTGTCTATATTGTTATTGGGGAGGTGTTTATGTATAGCTATTTTTCAAAAATGAAAGGAGGCGGCAAATGTCCGCCCTTGGCCGACATCAGGCAGGTTGCGATTGCCTGGCTGGGTGGAGTGTTTGCGATTGCAGTTGTAGCCTGGCTTGCTGACGCCAGTCATTTGCCTTTGGTGTTGGGTTCATTTGGGGCGAGTTGTGTTTTGCTGTTCGGGTTTCCTGACAGCCCATTCTCGCAGCCACGTAATGTGATTGCGGGACATTTTCTGGCATCGTTGACTGGTCTGGTATTTCTGGCCCTGTTTGGGGCGCATTGGTGGAGCATGGCGCTGGCGACTGGAACTGCCATTGCCTTGATGCAGCTTACCGGAACGGTTCATCCTCCGGCAGGTTCAAACCCGGTGATAGTCATGTTGTCGGCTCCTGCCTGGAAATTTCTGCTGACACCGACTTTGATAGGAGCCGTGGTGCTGGTTATGATGGCGGTTGTATTCAACAATTTGCCGAAGGAGCGAACGTACCCAAAATACTGGATTTGAGGCATGTTTGATATTGATGGGATTTGCATTGTAACAATGGCGGGTTGCGATAGATGATGAACGCAGGAATGTTTATGCAAATGAAACCCCAACTGACGTTGCTGGCGGAATACAATACCTGGATCAATCAGCAGTTGTATGCTGTTGCGTCCCAGCTACCCACAGAAGCTTTGCAGGAAAACCGGCAGGCGTTTTTTGGCTCCATTTCCGGCACGTTCAACCATCTTTTGGTGGCTGATTTGATCTGGTTACGCCGGTTTGCCGCGCATCCGCACGGTTTTCCAGCCTTGAATGCCTTGCAGGATTTCCTGCACCCCTCCCGTTTGAATGACATCCTCTACCCGGATTTCCAGCAATTATGGGAAAAACGCACGGCTCTGGATAAGGTGATCGAGGCCTGGATTGACGAGTTGCAGGAAGCAGACCTAGCGCTGGTTTTGGCGTACCACAATACCAAAGGGGTGGCTGCCAGCAAAAACTTCCTCAGCCTGTTGTTGCACTTTTTCACGCATCAGGTGCACCATCGGGGGCAGGTTACGACGCTGCTGTCACAGGCGGGGCTGGATTTTGGTGAGACCGATTTATTGCTGGGCATTCCAAATGTTGGGCAGGTTGACTAGACAACCGCCAAACACGATGAAAGGGGCTTTTGATTTCGGTCAGCTCTAGGGGATTGCCCTACTTCAGCCAGGACTGGTAAATCGGGTTCGTGTCCTTCATGTCCAGATACAACCAAACCATCCTGTCGGTAAACCATGCCTTGGTCACCATTATCCACAGCGCGCTTGTCACCAGTGCCCATACGTGCAAGCTGTATATGCCGTAGATCCATAGCGGAACCCCTAAAACCGATAGCGCCTGCAACACCCTACAGGCACGCAGGTGGTGTTGCGGAATATTTTCATGTTTTCTGTTCAAGTAAATGCGTTCACCGAATGTGCACATGGATGCCCAGTTGTGGGTTGATGCAGGTGCCCGGAAAATACGGGGGTTTAACCAGATCCAGAAAATGGAGACAGCGACCGGCACGATGGCAAGGCTGCCCCAATATTCCCTCGACCAGAACGCCAGCGAAAGCAGCGGCAAGGCAGTGAAGCGGGAATAGACGCTCCAGGGGTTGGAATGCCGTTGCCATACAGCCTCGTCCATCGACATCGACCGCTCAAGAAGCTTTAGCCAATCCATAACGCCACCTTTGGATAGTCACTATCCGGCCATGTTAGATTGCGCCCCCACGCTTCGCCAGACTTTTGGTTGTTCTTATGCCTGTTGGAAATCGATCTGCACGATGCGTTGTCGCAGTGACGCCCTGACTTCCTCCAGCGTGATATTTTCCCGATTCGAAATCATATATTCTGGACAAACCTGAAAATCCCGATGAATGTCATTGAACAAGAAGGAAATAAGCACTGATGAAAGGCTCATGTTTCTGCGGCAGTATCGCCTTCGAAATTTCCGGGGAAATCCCCGATTTGTACCAATGCCATTGTTCGGAATGCCGCAAGACCACAGGTGCTGCGGCCAATGCCGCTGCAACGCTGGTGACGGTTGCAAAGGGTGGGCCATTCGCCAGCCATATCCCCTTATTGCTGGAAGCTGGTGAGCCGCCCAGGTTGGTCGGCCATCTGGCGAAAGCCAACCCGCAATGGCAGCACTTCGCGACAAACTCCCGCGTCATGGCGATTTTTCACGGTGCACACGCCTATGTCTCACCAACCTGGTACGAAAAGCCGGGTGTGCCGACCTGGAATTACGCCGCCGTGCATGTTTACGGGCGCGTCAACCTGATTCATGACCCTGCAACCTTACGCGCACAGATTAACCGGATGAGTCGGCATTTTGAGGGTGAAGGGGAAAAGGCATGGATTCCCGCCTACCCGGACAAAATGCTGGACATGATCGTCGGGTTCGTCATGGAGGTGGAGGAAGTGCAGGCAAAATACAAACTCAGCCAGAACCGTAGTCAGGTTGACCGGCAAAATGTCATCAGTGTCTTGCAGGAAAGTTCAGCGGAAAGCGGGCAAGATGTCGCCAGCCTGATGCGGCGCACCTTGCCAGGAAACGCAGGGTGATGTATCACCTGTACACAATGGCCATCATTGCCAGACAGGTGCGCCATGTCCTGCCCTTGTCGGGGGTAAGCCAGTAATAGTTTTCAGCATTGTCGAGAAAGCAAGGTAGCGTATGGATATTTGTCACGGAACATGGGTTCCCGCCAGCAATAGTGATTTCAATAATCAGGGGCAATTCATTTTCTGGGTTGAAACGCCAGCCCAGCCCCGCAGCAAAGTCAAAGAAGGTATCCACCCTAACCACCTGTCCAAAAACACTGCCCTGGGCGATTTTCTGACCTCAGTTTTGTCCCTCAGCAAGGCCACGCTGCTGGCTCTTCAGCCAAAACCTGCCATTTTCTATGCCACCCTGCCCACCCATGCAGAGTTGCCCTTACCCAGCCTGGAAATGGCGCAACTGACAGGTGAATTCCTGCCGGATGAGTGCTCCTGGCAAACGTGGGCCATCAACGGCAAGGTGATCAACCAGCCGTTGTTGTTCCTGCGTGAATTGCAGTTTATTGCCAGTATGGGGCAGCCGGGCTTCCGCTTGGGCAGTGATTTGCTGTTCTGGGTGCAATACGCGCAGCAGTTGCGCAATATGATCCGCCAACACCAGTTCTTGCCAGTGATGAAATGCCGTCAGCCTGCGGGTAAAAAGGCACGTTTAAGCATTGAGACTGGCTGGTCGCCGGTAGGCAGTCTGTATGAACGCGGCCTACAGGATTTTGCTGCCGCCATGCCGGGTATTTGCACAACTATCAGTAATCAGCCCCCGCCACAAACCAGTGCCTCAAATCACCCGGACAATTGGGAAGCGCTGGCCTTGCTCAGGCATTTTTCCGAACAGCAATTGGAAGGGCTGGTAACCAGCGCCAAGTTCACCAAACAGGTCTTGCAACAGCTAGGTGATAGCTGGTTGCTGGATGCGGCAGGCTATACCGTCAGCGGCGTCCACAAAATGCCGAATACCGACAGCGGTCTGACGGCTGGAGACTGGCAGCAATGGTATGCATGGCAACGGGGCATCGTGGGTAAAACACAGGATGCCGGTTTTGCGCTGGGGCTGCGTTTGCAACCAGCCGATAACAGGCCGGATACCGACTGGTGGCTGGGTTTCTTTGTCGAATCCAGCCAGGACCCTTCCCTGAAAATGGATTTGTCTGACTGGTGGACGCTATCCAGTGCCAAGCAAAAGCAATGGCAGCAACATTTCGGCCCACAGTTTGAACGCAACCTGCTGGTCAATATGGGGCATGCCGCGCGGATGTGCCCTTTGTTGTGGCAAGGTATGGAATCATCCCAGCCAACCGGTGTGAGCCTTGACCTGCCAACCGCTTATGAATTCCTGAAAAATGACGCCGCCGTGTTGGAGGCCGCCGGTTTTAGGATTGCCCTGCCCAGCTGGTGGACGCCGCAAGGCCGCAAACGGGCACGTATCCGTATCAAGGCGTCAGGCAGGTCAGCCTCTGCACAGGAAAAAAACAGCGGTACAGGCTATTTTTCCCTGCCATCGCTGGTGCAATACCACTACGAACTGGCTGTTGGGGGTGACGCCGTTACGGAGCAGGAATGGCAGGCACTGGTCAATGCCAAAACACCTCTGGTGCAGTTCCGGGGTGAATGGATGGAGCTGGACAGCGCCCAGATGGAACAACTGTTGGCTTTATGGCGGCAACAGGAACAGGATGGAGTGGATGCCTCCGTCAGTGATTTGCTCAAGCAAGTGGCCGAGGCTGATGACAACACCACCGAATTTGTTTTCGATGAGGTGCTGGATAGGGTGCTGCAAGGCCTGCAACAGCAGCGTGGCATTGAGCCTCTGGACAATCCTGTGGGGTTGCGGGGTCAGTTAAGGGCGTACCAAAAACAGGGTTTGTCATGGTTGGCTGCCCAGGAAAGCCTGGGGCTTAACCCTTGTCTGGCGGATGACATGGGGCTTGGTAAAACCATCCAGGTGATTGCATTGTTGCTGCATGAACGCAACCAGCTAACAGAGCAACAGCGGGCAGTCTTGCCACCCACTTTGCTGATTGCACCTACCTCGGTATTAAGCAACTGGCAAAAGGAAATGGAAAAGTTTTCCCCACAGTTGCGCAGCCTGATCCATCATGGCAGCGACCGTGCCGACAAGCCCAAACCTTTCAAGGACGCAGTTGCCACCCATGACGTGGTGATCACCTCTTTCACCATCGCCCGCAAGGATAGCGCTTTGTTCAAACAGCAAGCCTGGCAGCGTATCGTGGTGGACGAAGCCCAGAACATCAAGAACCCAAAATCTGCCCAGGCCAAAGCCATCTATGCACTGGAGGCCCCGCACCGCATTGCCATGACAGGTACCCCGATAGAAAACCGCCTGATGGATATGTGGTCGCTGTTCCACTTCCTCAACCCTGGCTATTTGGGCAACGCTACCCAGTTCAAGCGGGCCTATGAAACCCCGATCCAGCGAGAGGGCGACACACAGCGTTCCAGGCAATTGCAGCGTCTGGTTCAACCATTCATTTTGCGCCGCCTGAAAACCGACAGGTCGATCATCACCGACCTGCCAGACAAGGTTGAGCAAAAGGTCTATTGCAACCTGACCAAGGAGCAGGCTTCCCTGTATCAGGCGGTGGTGGATGATGTGCAGCAACAGTTGGAGGAGGTGGAGGGCATTCAGCGTAAAGGCTTGATCCTGGCAACGCTGATGAAACTGAAGCAGATTTGCAACCATCCTGCCCAGTTCCTGCAGGATGGCAGCAGCTTCAGTGAGGCCCGTTCACACAAGCTGACCCGCTTGGCTGAAATGGTCGAGGAAGCACTGGAGGAATCCGACAGCCTGTTGCTGTTTACCCAGTTTACCGAAGTGGGTGAGCAACTGGAGAAACTGTTACGCGGGAAATACGCCAGCCCCGTTTATTACCTGCATGGCGGAACCAGCCGCAAACACCGGGAACAGATGATCGACAGTTTTCAGGACCCTGATACCCCGGCAGGCATTTTCATCCTTTCCCTCAAGGCCGGGGGCGTCGGCATCACCCTGACGCAGGCCAACCATGTGTTCCATTTTGATCGCTGGTGGAACCCGGCCGTTGAGAACCAAGCCACTGACCGTGCTTACCGTATTGGCCAGCAGAAAACAGTGTTTGCCCATAAAATGGTGACACTGGGGACGCTGGAGGAGCGCATTGACAAGATGCTCGAAGACAAGCAGGCACTGGCAGACAGCATTATCGGCACGGATGAAAACTGGCTGACCGAGATGGACAATGCTGCTTTCCGGCAACTCATCCAGCTTAACCGCGCCACTATCCTGGAGGCTTGAAGATGGCAAAAATGACTCGCACTTGGTGGGGGGAAAAGTTCCTCAACGTACTGGCCATCAGTATGGACAGCGGGCGGCTGGGGCGCGGCAGGGCTTATTCAGGCCCCAATCGCTTGTTGAGCTTCGCGATTGATGGCCCGCTGGCCAAGGCGACGGTACGCGGCAACGTCAACCCGTATTTTGGGGTCACCAAGGAACCCCGTTACCAAGTTGAAGTGAAACTGAAACCCCTTTCCCCCAAGGATTGGGGCAAGCTGATTGAGGCCATCAGCCAGAACGCGGCGTGCTTGTCGCAGTTGCTGCTGAATGAAATGCCAGCGGCGATTGAAAGCGTCTTTGCCAGACAAAACTTGCACCTGCTACCACAACGTAGCAGCGACCTGATCAGTACATGCTCATGCCCGGATTACGCTTCACCGTGCAAGCATGTGGCCGGGGTTTATTACAAGCTGGCTTCGCTGCTGGATCGTGACCCAATGCTGCTGTTTCAGCTGCGCGGGATGGATCCTGTCAGGTTACAGGAAAAGCTGGCGGATTCCCCCTTGGGGAAAGCCTTGCTGGAGCAGCGCGGCGAGACCGGGCAGGCGCTTGAATACCATGCCCATCGCTACCCCGAGCCACAGCAGCAACCATTGGCAGTAACCAGCCTGAAAGCATTCTGGCAGGGGCAAACCGCCCTGCCGTTGGTGGAGGCCAGCGGCAAAGCAGCCACGCCAGCGGTATTGGTCAAAAAAGGTGGGGATTACCCCGCTTTCTGGCAACGGGACAATTCCTTTATAGGGGCAATGGAGGCTCTCTATACCAGCGTCACCGACAAGAACAAGGCTGTGCTGTAAACCCGGAAAGCGGGTTCTGGGGAGCGTTGCCTGTATCGTCTGGATAAGCACGCTGGCTCTATATGTGTTTCGGGGTCTTGGGTGCTTTAGCTGCTGGCCACCAAAGAGTAACCAACTGATAATAAAGCAATAACCCATATGGTCTTAGGTGGGCTTTTTGCCAAGACCCTGAAACCCATAATGAGCCATATGTGAGGCAGCATGACGCCCCCTCACCTCACTCACTCTTGGTCATACCCGCCCATCATTCACGCGGCAACTTGCAACGCCGTGCGGTTAAGCGCCGCAATCGCCGCCATCAACGACGCACTCACCGTATCGTGGTCCCGCGCCGCAGCGCCCACCCGATTGCCATCGATATTGAGCAACACATAGGCGACCGCTTCGGCATTCGTACCGCTGCCGACTGCGTGTTCGCTGTAATCGACCACCGCTATTTGCTGTCCGCTATACTGCTGCCAAGCATCGATGAAGGCTGACATCGCGCCTTCGCCCTCACCGTGGATGAGCTGTTCCACCTTGCCCTGAGCTATCCGCGCTTCGATCACGTCATTGCCGCCGCTGCGTTTCAACTGATAGCCATTGAGGCGCGGGCTGTCGTGGCTGGCAATGAAATGCTCGCAGAACAATTGGTAAATGGTTGCAGCGTTGATTTCACCGCCGCGTGTTTCACTGGCGCGCTGCACGATCTGCGCCAGTTCCACCTGCATCCAGCGCGGCAAGCTCAAGCCGTAGTCGCGCTCCAGGACAAACGCCACGCCGCCTTTCCCGGACTGACTATTGACCCGCACCACGGCCTGGAAATCGCGCCCAAGGTCGTGCGGATCAATCGGCAAATAGGCGACCTGCCACGGTTCATCCGGCTGCTGTTTCTGCAAGCTCTTGCGGATCGCGTCCTGATGGCTGCCGGAAAACGCGGTGTAGACCATCTCGCCAACCCACGGGTGACGCGGATGCACTGGCAAACCCGTACAGCGCATGTAGGTCTGGATGATCTCGTCCGGGTTGGCAAAGTCCAGTTGCGGGTCAATCCCCTGGCTGTACAAATTCATCGCCATGGTGAGGATGTCGAGATTGCCAGTACGTTCGCCATTGCCCATCAAGGTGCCTTCCACCCGGTCGGCTCCGGCCAGCAAGGCCAATTCAGCGGCGGCCACCGCACAGCCCCGGTCATTGTGGGTATGCACCGACAAAATGATGCTGTCGCGGCGGCTGATGTGGGTGGAAAAATATTCCACCTGATCAGCAAACACATTCGGTGACGCGACTTCCACCGTGCTCGGCAAATTGATGATGCAGGGGTGTTCCGGTGTTGGTTGCCAAACATCAATCACTGCTTCGCACACGTCCACCGCGTAATCGGTTTCGGTGCTGGTGAAACTTTCCGGGGAATACTGGAACACCCAATCGGTGGCCGGGTAACGGGCGGCTTCCCGCGCCACCCATTCCGCACCCCGGCGGGCAATTGCGGTGATACCGGCCTTGTCCATGCCGAACACGCGCTCACGCTGCACGGTGGAGGTGGAATTGTAGACATGCACCACCGCGCGATGCACACCCTGGAGCGCCTCGAATGTACGCACGATCAAATCTTCCCGCGCCTGCACCAACACCTGGACGGTGACATCCTCGGGAATCTGCCGGGCCTCGATCAACCAGCGCACGAAATCGTAATCCGGCTGGCTGGCGGAAGGGAAACCGACTTCGATTTCCTTGAAACCCATCTTGACCAACAAGGCCCACATGTCGCGTTTCTGCGCAACATTCATCGGCTCCAGCAGCGCCTGGTTGCCGTCACGCAAATCGACACTGGCCCAGATCGGGGCTTGCTCAATGCTGCGGTTCGGCCACTGACGGTTGGCCATGAAGGGCGCGACCGTGGGGCGATACTTGCGATGGTCAAAGGCTTTCATTGCTTGTGCTCCTGTATATCGAATGGGGAAATAGTAATGCAGGAGCTGTGGAAGATTGTTGCGATTATTGTGTGCTAATGGTGTTTGTTGGCAATATAGTTGCCGATAGTCTCAGTATTTTGAGATTATCTGCTTCATGCCGTGGAAGACGCCTCCAGTGCGGTCAGGAATGCTTGCAGCTTCGCCTCGTCTTCATCACAGGCCTCATACAAAGCACGCAGGACATATTGCACGACGGGCGGCGTGTTGGAGGCCGAAGCTGCCTGCAAGGCGGCGACGGCAAGCTGCTCCAGTTCCTCCAGATGGCCAAGCCGCTGCTGGCAGCGGATGATTTCCGCCAGCGTATAGGCCAGTCCGGTTGGGTCTTGCTCGGCCTGGTAGAGGGGCAGCGCTTGCGCATAAACTGATAATGCCTGTTCCGGCTGGTTTTCTGACAATAGTAATATTCCCTGCATTAACAATACATTGGCGAGCCCGAGCTTCGCCTGTTCCTGTTGGTAGAGTTCGATGGCCTGATC
>NZ_JAYMYJ010000095.1:0-11637 GCF_035668035.1 Candidatus Thiothrix phosphatis
GCTCATCAAGGTGAAAAGCCTATTGTCTGCTTTTTCACCTTGAAAGGCATAGTGTATAGTCACTATACATAAAGAAGGCGAACACGGGAGAGCCAGAGGGAGCCTGAGAATGAATGTAGATAAAAAAGACATTCCGTATGACTTGGTAGAAGCTAAACTACTTAAATTGAAGATAAATAAGGAATTAATTAAATGAACACGGTTTCAGACTTAAGGAAAGAATTATCTGATATTTTCTATAAGCTAAAATCTGGCGAAATATCGCCAAAATAGCATCTGAATTAAATAATACAGCAGGCAAGATGATTAACTCGGCAAAAGTTCAGGTTGAATACCAATTAGCAACAATGGAAAAAGATAAAGTTCATATAAAATTTCTGGAAGGTGATTGATTTTTGTCAGCCTAACCCTCTGCATTAACGGGCGGCGCATGGAGTAGAATGGTAAAATCATGTGCTGTCACGCCGTCCGTCGTCGACACACTCGTTGGCTATTTTTTAATGATCTTCGCTTTTTGGATCAATGAGTTTAAGTTGTGGGTAATAAGTCGTATATTTGGCTGAGTCTCTGGTTATTAAATCAAATTGAGAGACTGTTGCATGTGCACCGATGAAGAAATCAGGCAGAGGGGAATTTTTTGTGCCTTTATTTCTTCTGTATTGTAAAAATACTTTTCCTGTCAGGAATAGTGCCTCTCTTGGTATCTCTAAAACTTTTATTTCAAGTTCAGTCAAGGCTGCCTCTAATTCTTCGATCTTCTCGAAACCAATAGACAACTCGGTGTAGACAATTGAATTTATATATAACGTATTGGTCTGACTGTATTTATCGAGAATATTCTCTGACCAGTCAGCCCAATTAGGATCATTTGTGAACAAATCAAGCAACACACATGAGTCGACAAAAACGCCGTTCATTATGTCTCCCTTGTGAGCCCCATGATCTGGTCGGTTGACATTTTAGCCGTTGCTATGCCTCTAAACTTATGGAATTTTCCTGTGGCGGTGGTGGGTTCTCCGACTTTGACTATGTAGAATCTTCCATTTTCTTCTTTGAAGTCAACTTCAGTTTCAGGGGAGATCCCTAGCATCTCTCTGACATTTCTAGGAATAGTGACTTGTCCTTTCGTTGTTACCCGCATGATGTTTACCTTTTGCCCTCAAGTAATACTTTTATGGTATTACCTATTCTAACGATAAGCAAGCATCATATTTTTCTTGATTCTTTTCTGTATCTTGAGATAGAAACAGGCTGAAATGTTATAATAAGCCCTTGTTTTTATTGCAACTACTACTATTTTCTTTTTCTTTATATGATTTGACTGCGCAAGCTGGACATCCATGCCGGGGAATATTGCACCGCCGTCACCGTCTGGCACGAAATGCACTACGGCCTTGGGCGGCAATCGCACTCTCCAACCAACTCATCCTCGTCACCCGCAACGTGGATGACTTCAGCATGTACAGCCAACTGGTGGTCGAAAACTGGTTTTCCGCCCAACCCAACTAACCCACCGCCGCCAAATCCAGCGGGATATGCCGGTAAAGCCCGGTCGCCCCAACGCGCTCATACACATTCAGGTAAACGGTCGTCCCGCTCGCCTGGATCGAATCCCGCAACGCCCCCATCGCCCTCGCCCACTCATCATCCTGCATCTCCAGGCGCAACAGCGACAACACCGCCGCCGTCCTTAGCTCCCCCTGCGCATTCGGCTTGAACGCCCGCATCACCAACGACTTCAGGCGCGCATCCGCCCCATCCGACCAACGCTCAATGCACGCCTCGATCAGCGCCTTCGCCGCCTGCAACTCCTCCGTGAACGTGATCACCGCCGCCATGCTGCGCACCAGCCGGAAGCGCCCATCGAACGACGACAACGTCACATTGCCCTTATCCCCGCCCACCTTCGCCCCATAGCGCTCCGCCGACACCACCACCAAGTCAACGATGTCCGCCAACGACCCGCGCTTGAACTCAGCCAGCTCCCCATTCAGCCGCTTGGCATGGGCAGCCACCCGGCACACCACCTCATCCCGCAACAAATCCTGCTCCCGGATCTGCCCCACCGGCACCAAATGCCCCAGCGCATTCTCACGGAAACCCACCGGCACAACACTGTCAGCCACATCAGCCATAAAAACCACCAGAAAAACACAAAATTTGAACAACATCAGTATAATGCAATTCAATCTACGCCATAAAAAAAGGTAAGGTAATGCTGGCCAAGACACCACTGCCACCCGCCATGGCCGACAAAATCGCCAAGGCGCTGGAACGCCACCTGCAAGACACCACCCGCCACCGCCTCGCAAACTGGGGCCGCTGGTGGCACCGCGACAACCAGCTACAGATCGACCGCAGCACAGGCCAGATCCGCACCTCCCCGTCCGGCACCCTCATGGCCAACGCCCCTGTGCGCGCCAACACCGGCTACTGGCACGACGCGCCCGCCCCCATCGACGAAGCCGACGCCCTCGCCCTCCACCAGCAAATCATCACCCTGCCGCCCATCCAGCGCCGCGCCCTCGCCGCCCACTACGCCGAACGCGCCGCCAGCACCACCGCCCAACGCCAAGCCCGCCACCGCGCCATCCACACCCTCACCTTCACCACGCCTGGATGCTAATCGACATTCAACCCGTCCGCGACAAACCTTCGGCTTTTCGCCATGTAAACCCCATGCAACGAGCTTTGTGACCGGCGCACCCTGGACTTGATGGCATTCTTCAAATCCTTCCCCCTGATCGGGTCAGCATCCGGGTGTTCACGGTTCCACGCCATGGCATCATCCACAGCCTCCTGCATCGCCGCGCCATCACCCTCCATCCACGCCAAATAATACCGCCCCAATATCCTTGTCTTGCGGCCAAACACCCGCCCCTCATAATTCTTGCTGTCCGTATTCTCACGATACTGCCGCGACACCTTGCTGGAACCAAACCCCATCCCCTGCCAAAAGGCATCCCACAGCCCATACTCCCCATCCCACGGCATCGCCGACAACTTGCTGCCAACCACCGCATCCCCCCTCAGGTTCAACACCCCCTCACTGCCAAACCGCATCACCTTCAGGTAATCCTTGGCAAACTTCGGCATTGCCGTCTCCACCGCCCGCCACTCATGCCCATCACCCCACAACTTCGGCACATCAAGCACAAGGTTGGCCGCATACCCAACCACCGGCCCCATCATCGCCTCAGAAAACTGCAACTTGGCGCTGTCCCCCTCCAGGTCACGGTCACTGGAGCGCACCAACAAATCATCCAACGAAATCCGCGACGACAGATCAACACCCGTGGCAGCATTCACCGCCCCACCAAACACCAGCGTCTCCAGCCACTCACCACCAACCCCGCGCAACCACGCCCGCACCTCCGCCTCCCAATCCTCCTCCTCATCCAGCACCAGCGCCGCCAGCACCATCAGCGCCACCGCCGCCCCGCCAGTCCCAAGGATCGCGTTCTGCGTCCCATACCTCGCATTCGCATACGTGAACGCCGTCGTCGCCCCCACCAGCCCAATCGGCAAGGCCGACACCCCACCCATCGCCAGCGTCATGCCCAGGATGCCCAACAGCTTCACCTTCGCCGCCTTCGCATCCTCGCCACCCTTGCCCCACTGGTGCGCATTCCGCAGCAAAAAATAAATCATGTGCTGGCTATAAGACTTGAACATCAGGAACAGCTTCGCCATATCACCCTGCATCACCCGCGCCCGGTTCGCATTCGCGTAATCGAACTGCGACTCCCACGTCGCATCCCGCGCATACTTCACCGCCTCCTCATGCCCCATCCCAGACTTCCGCCCCAACCGATAACCCGCCAGCAGCATCACCTCCCGGTTCACCACCTCCGCCTTATGGAACAAATGCGCCGTCCGCCCCATCCACTTCTGGTAAGTCGGCGAATTCTGGATAGAATCATTGTCCCCGATCCCCGCCAGCATCTGCGCCTGGCTCTTGTCGATCACCCCATCCTCGTGCCACTGCCTGAACGCCTCCAGCTCATCCTCGCCCATGCCATCCCGCGACAGCGCATCCTCCCCGGCAAGCGCCTCCTTCACGCTCAACAGCCTCACCGCATCCAGCAGCGCATCTGCCGCACCCTTCCAGCCAAACTTGGCCGCCAACACCGGGTAGCCCACCACCGCCACCTGCGACAAGTTCACCAGCGCCGCCGCAGGCGACACCCCAAGGTACATAAAGAACCCAAACGAGCTTGTCCAGTTCGTCCACGGCGCATTGGTCGGCGACATCACCCAATCATGGCGCAGCTTCAACTCCTCGCGCACACTCCCCGCCAACAGCCGGTCACTGTCACCCACCGCCTCGGTGGACTCCTCCGCCACCTTGTCCAGCAGCCCCTTCAGGTCATCCCGAGCCTCCAGCTTCGCAATCTGCCGCGCCTGGTGCGACATCTGGTAACCGAACGCCTGCAACGCATCATCCGCGTAACCCATCACCCCCTTACGGTGGATCGCATTCTTGCGCATCGACAGCTCCGGCAACATCTCCAGCAGCATCTGGTAAACCTCATCCGGCACCTCCAGCCCATCCTTGCCCATTTTCCCCATCAGCCCCGTCAACGCCCCCACCTGCGCCATCTCATCCTGCGTCTTGTTCTTGTTGATCTTGCCCGTCCCCACGCCAGAATACCGGCTGTCACCCCGCAGCGCCGCCGCCGTGCGCATCGCCTCCCCCGCCGTTGCGAACATCATGAAAACCGGCTCGTTCGGGTCATCCTGCAACACCCAGCCATCCCCCTGCTGAACCGCCACCAACCGCTTGCCCACCAAGTCAGCGCGCGTGTTCGCCGACGCCATCGCCAACGCCTCAGTCTCCCACTGGCCCGCCGCCGCCAGCGCCTCCGCCTCCGTCCCAAACTTGCGGCCATCCTTCGCCACCTGCCACCAGCTCTCCCCAGTGTCCTTGTTCACATGCGCCTCCAGCTTCACCCGGCTGGTGTCCTTCGCATACGTCGTCACCCCATTTTCCAGGTCATCCCGCGCCAACGACGCCCGCACAAAATAATCACCCTGCCGGTGCAGCGGGAAATAGATCCCCTGCACCCTGGCCGACTCAAACTCATGCTGCAACTCCGCCAAGACCGCCTTCTTCTTCCCATCCGGCATCTCCGACCGCTCAATCGCCCTCACCAACGCCTCATGCTTGCGCTTGAACCGCGCCTCATACATATCCCGCGCCTCCGTGAAAATGTCCCGCGCCTCCTCGGGCAACGCCGCAAACTTCGCCGCCAGCGCATCAAACTTCCCCACCGCCTTCTCACGCCTGGCCAGCGCATTCCTCGCCGCCCGCCAATCATCCTCCAGCCGCTTCGCCACCTGCTTCAGCCCCTCATAACTCTCCCGCCTGCCCTTGCTGCGCACCGCCCTGTTGCGCGCCTCCAGATAGCGCTTGCGCAACAGCCTCAACACCTTCGCATCCACCTTCAAGGCCTCACGTTCCGCCACCGCAAAAATGTCACGCTCCGGCATCCCCAGCTTCTCCCGCCACACCGGGTCAGCCACCACAATGCTTATCTCAGCATCCGGCACCCCCACCAGCGACGGGTCAACCCCCTCCAGCGTCGCCCTGTGCATCAGCCACGCCAAGCGCTTTTTCACCAACCCATCCAGCGCCGCCCAACGCCGCCCCAGCTTCGCCGACGCATCCAGCATCTGGTTCGTGTCCGTCATCATCCGCTCAACCCGGTCCATATAGCCACGCGCCGACGGCACCACCTTCTCCCCGACCTCCGCCAACTGGCGCAACGTCAACGCACCCAGCCCGCCCGTCTTCACCACCTCCAGCGCATTGTCCCGCGCCCACGCCCACGCCTTGCGCCCCAGCTCCCCCGCCCTGTCCATGCCCTTGGCGGGCGCACCCATCGGCACATCATCCCAAGCGTTGGGCGTGGCCTCATCCGCCCCATCATCCGCAACGGAAAACTGCGCCCCATCATTTTTGCCATTTTCTGGGCGCGCACCCTCTGACGTGCCCATATTCCCCTGTTTTTGGGCACCGTTATCGGCTTGCCTTTCCCTCAGCCCGCGCATAAAATTGAAGATAGCCCCGCGCTTTGCCCCTTGTGGCCCGGCCCCTTCTTGGGATGCGGCAGAGGAATTGAAAGCAGGCGCGGCGGCAAATTCCCTTACAACAACCTCATGCACATACAGGCGGCTTCCATTGGCATCCTGCCTGACCTCCATCAAAAGCCTGAATGTCTTGTCACCAATCCCAATGGGCGCGGCCACGATGTAGGCCTTTGGCTTTCCATCAACTGCTGGCAAAGACCCCAAAACATGACCGTTTGCCAAAGCATCAGGGACAAGAAAAAACGCCTGCGCCTTATCCCGGCCAATGCCGTGGCCAATGGAATCCAATGCAGCGCGCTTGTTAAGCCTGATTGCGCCAAGCAACGGGTTAACCACCTCATTGCCATGTTTCAAACCCCAAAAATCAGCAACCCATCTAGCCAGCTCCCCGACCTTCCCAAACACCGGCACTTCATCGCCGCGCATCGTCGCCACCGGCTCACCATGGTCAAGCCAGTCAAGGTCATCGCTGATAGTCTGGCTGAACATGGGCTGGCCACCATTTTCCTGACGGCCAGTGGTTGCCTTGTTTTCAGTGGCTTGCTGTGCGTTATCGGCCTGTGCAGCTACCGTGCCACCATCCACCCAATACCGCGCCGCCCGCACCGCCAGCGCCTGGATGTCAGCAGGCGTCAGGTTCCTCGGTTGCGCCCATGACGGCAACGCCACCAGCGCCCACGCCCGCACAGCCGCCACTATCCTGCCCACCAGCAACCGCGCCGCGCCGTACCCTTCCCGGTTCGGGTTATTGGTCACGTCCTCCGTCAGGTACGCCAGCCGTTCAGACCCAACATGCTGTTCTGGTGTACCTGCCGCCTGCTGCCGCCGGTCGGCCTCAACCGCATAAGGGTTGCCACTGGCCAGCAACCGGTTGAACGCCTCCACCACCCTCCGGTAATTCCCACCCAGCATCCTTTCAAGGCCAGCATGCCCACCCGCCTCGTGCAGGAACACGCCCCACGCCTCACCTGGCTTGATGTTCTGCGGGTACAGCGTCACCACCCCATTAAGGTGCATCCCCTGCGCACCCGGCCTTGACGGGCCATCCGCAAACACCAGCCTGCCAGACCGTTCCAGCAGCGCCAGCAGCTTCGCCCCTAACTTCGCCGCCAGTTCTGAGCGCAACCCGGAAACAGAAAGGCCGGAACTTGTCCGGCCTTTGGCGCCATTGAAATTCTCTATCCTTTCGGCGATACTGAACAGAAGCCCGGTTGAGCGGATTGAAGTCAGGTCGACGCCATCAGCGTCAGCAGATGCGGCAACCCATTGAGCAACCGGGCCACTTTCTTCAAACTCAACAGCCTCAACGGAATAAATACGGTTAGGCGTCACGCCATCAGTCATTTCCTTTACGGTAATCTTCACCGCAACCGCACGTCCATTTGCAACCATAGGCACAAATAACCGCGAAATTCCGCCAATATTGGCATCGCCAGCCCTGTCAGCTTTTTTCCACCCCAGCACCGCCCTTTCAAATAAGACATCCAGGTTAGCCACCACCATCGAATGCAGCTCGGCTGAACTCGACTTCCCAACCGCCTTCCCACTCAGCATCTTGTCCAACGAATTGCGCGACACCACCCCAACAATGCCACTGTCAGCATTCAGCAACGGCTTGCCCTGAAATGCCTTGGCCGCCTCACGCGCCTCGGCAAAGTTATGCGCCTCCCTTACCGGCCCAACAAAGCCCGTGCCAGCAGCCTCTTGTCCAGATGCTGAATGCTGGACATCGCGTGGTTGCGCAGCATCTGGCGCAGATAATGCCTGTTGTGCCTCAGCGCCCAGCGCGCCCTGGCTGACCAGTCCAGCATCCTCATTCCCTCCCCTGCCCTTGTTAAGCACAAAAAAATCCTGCCCGCGCATGACATAGCCGCCATTCGCCAGCTCACGCAGCGGGATGGCCTTGGGCGTCACGATGTTGCCCATCTGGACATCATCATAATGCACGGTGTCGCCCACAATCCCCGTGACATACCCGCCCACCTGCTGCTTGCCACCTGCCGCCCTGCTGCCTTTCACCTCCAGCGAAAACTCATCCCCCACCATCAGGCCAGCGATGTCCACCGCCTTGGCCTTGCCAGCCGCCCGGTCAGCCTTGAACTGCCCAGCATTCGCCCGCGTCACCGGGTCAGCCATCTGGCGCGTTTCCCCCACCACCTTCCAGCCATTGCGCTCCGCCTTCGCCGTGTCGCGGTGCGGCTGGCCTACAACGCCGCCAGCACCCGAGCCAACCGCCGCCCCATTGTCGGGTAAGCCACCAGCAGATAAGTTGCCGTCAGCCCCACCCTGTCCGACCCCAGCGGACACCGGCTGCCGTTGACCCTGCCCCACCACGCCATCATCCGCTTTGCCTCCCGGTAAAAGCTCAGAATCCACGCCTGCGGCAACAGCAGCGCCTGCCGGTTGCGCCTGCCCATCTGGCTGCCCGGTTTCCGGCACAACAGCCCCACCGGCTGCCCCCATTCCGTCGTCCTGCACAACACCACCACTGGCCGCGCCATCCTCCGGCGGCGCAATTCCTGCTGGCGTTTCTGCCGTGGCCACTGGCTGTCCAACTGCTGCACCTTCATTAACTGCTGCATCTTCATTAACTGCTGCATCTTCATTAAGCGTCAAATCCTCTGGTGTAATGTCCCCAACCGGCACATCAGGCGTCACCCGCCCAGCGCCACCCTCCATTTCCGTCGGCTGCACCTCATCCACCGGCGCGCCCACCGCATCCTGCCGCTGGCCAGCAAATGCCTGCCCCATGCCAGAGGCCCCGCTTGAATGGCCAGGCATGACCACACCACCACTGGAGCCAAGCGCCAGATTCCACGCCTCATCAGCCGTTTTCCCTTCGGCAACCGCAGCAGCGTAAGCCCGGCGTGCAGACTGCAAAGCCGCGCCAACCTTGTCAGCAGACACCGCCGCCGAATTGTTGCCAGTCCCCGCGTATACGCTCTTGCCGGTGCGCGGGTCAGCAAGGCTCGCCCACTCCTGAAGGCTCGCCCACTCCTGCGCCGCCGCCAGTTGCGCCGCCCCCAGGTTATCATTTTCGCCACGGATGAAGGCAGCAATGGCAGGGCGTTTCCCCTGGGTGAGGTAGCCTGAAAAAATGCGCTCCTGCAATTCTGGCGTCACCTTTTCATCACGCGAAATGCCCAAGGCCGCAACCGCCCCCTCCATGGTTGTCGGCACAATCTGGTATTTCCCGAACGCAAACACCCGGTCTGGGTTCCCAGGCCTCAATGATTGGCGCTGCATCAGCTCGCCAACTGTCATCTGCGAGAAGTCAATCTTTGCGCCGCCCGCGTCACCAGCTTTGCCCCGGTTGAAGCTGCCATAATCGCCCTCATGGGAAGAGATCAAGGCAGACAGGCCACCAGCAGCAGCCGGTTCCGGCTGTGGCTGCGCTTCCGGCGGCGCATCCTGCCCCGGCTGGCCATCCCACAAATCCTCCGCCTCATAATCGACCAGCCCATCCTTGCCCCCGGCGGCCTTGTTGTACACATGCCCAGCACCGGCAATGCCACCCGACAGCAACGCCGTGGAAACCGCCGTCACCGCCTGCCGTTCCGCCTGTATCGCCACCTTCTCGCCCAGCGTCTTCGCATTCTCCAGCTCCTTGTCCAGCCCCTCCGCATAAGCATTCACCGACTGCCCCAAGGTCGCCACCTGCTCCCCCGCCATTTCACCGACCAGGAAATGCTTGAGCGCCCGCTTCACCCCCTCCTTGCCCTGATCCTTGAAAACCCGCGTCAGCACCCTGGCCGGGCCATACTCCGTGGCCAACTCAATGCCCGCATCCACCGTCGCGTACCGGTCCGCATCCGCCGCCCCCTTCCCGGCAGCCCTCGCACTGGCATAACTGTCGCCATAGGTCTCCCCGCCCAGCACCGCCGCCATCGCCGCGCCTTTCAGCCTGCCACGGGTCGCATATTCAGCCGCCACCGCCGGGACCATCAGCGCCCCAGACTCAACCGCCCCGCGCAAACCCTTCTGCAGGATGTTCAAATCTGGCGGCGTGGCCGCCTGCGTCTCCGCATCATTGCGGCGGATGCCCTCCAGCAACGACTGGCGCGCCGCCCCAACCGTGCGGTCGGCACCGTCATAGCCACCACTGGCCAGCGCCAAGCCAGCGCGGACACCACCATACAGCAGGCCATCCTTGTCGCCTGCCGGGGTCATCGCCAACGTGTCCCTCACCGCCCGGCCAAGCGCCGAGGGCGGCTCCTGCGCACCCTGGACATTGTCCAGCGCCCGGATGCCAAGGCCCCGCATGATGTTGCCGCCCCGGTTCGCAATCGAAGTGCCAACCCCATCCAGCGCATGGCCGAGCGAACCATCATGCGGCGCATCCTGCACCAGCGTGAACTTGCCCCAATCCACCGGCTTGCCGCCATCGCCGCCCGCCGCTGGCGCATCCTGCACCAGCGTGAACTTGCCCCAATCCACCTGTCCTGACATATCCCAATCTCCCAACGCAAAAAAAGCCCGGCCAGGCGTGAACCTGGCCGGGCTTTGCCTTTTAAGTCAAACACCCACTACAACGGCACCGGCTGCCCATTCACAACCCGATACTGCCTGCCCGCCCCATCCTTGACAATGGCCCCATCACGGAACGGCGCACCACCAGCACCAGCCTGTTGCGCCAACGGCTGGCCACCAGCCTCCCCGTAAGCCGCCAACTGCCTGCCAAGCGCAATCCCCGGTATCATGTCAGCCATGGTGTTGGCCGCCGCCGCCACCCTCCCCGGCTCCTGCGCCCGCCCAACAGGGGCAGGCACCGCCAACGGGCCATCCCCGTAAGCCGCACCAGACAGCGCCAGCGGGTCAGTGTCGCCACGCATCGCCGCAATCTCCGCATCCAGCGCCTGCGCCCGCTGCGCCACCTGCTGCAACTGTTCCGGCCTCATCATCGGGTCAGCCATCCATTCCGACAGCTTTTCCCGCTCAGACAGCTTGCCCTTGAACAGCTCCTTGGTGAAATAGTCCGGCTCCTGCGGCTTCGCCCGACCGGCAGGCATATCCACAAACGTCTGCCCAACCACATCAAACAATTGGCCATCCACCGTCATGTAGCGGTCTTTGCCCACGGGCCCCGCCTCCGCCTCCTGGTGGCCAACAGCCGCCAGAAACTCATCCACCGACCCAAACCGCCTCACACTGCCATTGCCCTGCACCTGCACAGCACCATCCGGCAACGCATCAACCCTGACGCCCTTGCCGTAAGCCGCCGCCATCGCCCGGTTCAGGCTGTCCGCATTGCCCGTCAAGCGGAAAACGTCAACACCATCCTGAAGTGCCGCATCGTGCATCTTCTCAATGTCCGACTGCAATGACAGCGCATTTTCCGTTGGCTGCAACTGCCGTGTGCTGTCCAGCTCCAGGCCGCGCTTCTGGTTCAACTGCCAATTGCCATAGTTGGAAATCTTCTGCTGCGCCACCGACAACGGCGTCTCCTGCGAATAGCGGTCGTTCTGCAACTGTCGTCCAGTGTTCTGCAAGCCAAGCCCCGCCACCGACAACGGCGTCTCCTGCGAATAGCGGTCGTTCTGCAAC
>NZ_JAYMYJ010000096.1:0-2251 GCF_035668035.1 Candidatus Thiothrix phosphatis
CCTCCATAGTTCACCCTCTTTTCCTCCATAGTTCACCCTCTTTTCCTCCATAGTTAAGCGAAAAAACCATTTATATTCAAATACCTGCAAGCCCTTAAAGTATTAAATTATTAAAGATTGTTAAACACACAAAGCGCGTGCGTGCGCGGCCCCCTAGATTTCATGGCTGAGTTTTTGTTGTGTGTGTGTTTTGCTTCGCAGGGAAGGTGAAGAAGAGGGCGGATATAACCGTATCCACCCTCAAAAGAACTTCAGCCTGTTATCCTTCCACTCCTTGGCATCCACAACACCGGACTGATACAGCCCGTGCCAGTCGTAGAAGAACGGATACCAGCCAGAGCCACCACCGGGCTTGAACAACACCGCCAGCACGAAACACACGCCGACAATGCCCCACGCTATGCCGTATTCCCCCGCGTTGCCTGTGCGCAGCCTGCCGCCGAACAGGTGGAAACGGCGTTCAGCGTTGGGGGTGAACGGCACACCGGAAACCGTCAGGGAGTCTGCCAGCACATGGGTAAGCCCACCGTAGGCAAAAGCGGCAAGGATGCCGTGGAAGTCCCACAGGCCGAGCGCGAAGGCAAGCCCACCTGCCCAGTACAGCACGATGTGGGTAACGCCACGGTGTTTGACCTTGCGCCCGCCCAGCTTTTCCAGCACCCATTCCAGCCAGTCGGGAGCTGTCGAGCCAAGCAGGGCAACCGGGACAAGGGCAGGGGCTACCAAGGCAGTTGTTGCCCCGGCAATTGCCAGATGGTTAATCCACTTCATGGTTCACCCCCAGCCGTCTTCCTCCCCTCGCCCCTTGAGGGAGAGGGGCCGGGGGTGAGGGGTTCTTCCATCGGCACTGCCGACACCTTGCGCAACCACCCGCCAATCCGTTCCGCGTTCTTCGGGTCACACATCCCAGCCAGCAGCAAACGGCTTTCCATGATCTTGGCTTCTTCGCCGATGAGCTTGTCTTGCGAGCTGGCGACTTTTTCCAAATAGCCGACTTGTTCCGTAGCTTCGGTGATGCCTTCCTTCACACGCACCGCAGAACGCGCCTCTAAGCTCCTGTAGAGGGCTAACTCCCTTACGGCATGGTTACGCCCTGCTATAGCCGTTACGAAGTCAGCAACGGCCTTTGCGGTGTCTTTACGGCGCACATACTCGCGGTCTTTCTCCCTGTCGAGTTCTTTCCCGGAGTAAAGCGGCATCGAGGCGACGATTCCAACGTAGGATTTGCCCAAGCCGGTGGCGGTGTCTTGCAGGTCGAGAACGTCGCTGGAACGGATCGCGGCGCGTAAGTCCACGTCGATGTCGAACTTGCTGCGTTCCGGGTAGCAGGCCAGTACTGCTTTGAAAATCGCGTCAGCGTCAAGCGCAGGGGCTTGCACGATAGCGGCGGGTTTGTCGTGGTAGTCCAAGCCATCCCCCGCCATCGTGGGGATTTGATACGGTTTCACCGCCGGGGGCTTTTCCAGTTCACTTCCAGTCTTCCAAGGCCACCAAGCCGGGGCGGTGTCATTGGATACTTTTGTATCCTCTGTCTCAGTGCCAGCCGGGGCAGTGATCCCCGCCAAGCGCAGGGTTTCGGCTTTGGTGGCTTCGTAGTCGCTGTCTGTTTCCGCGCTGGCATTAATCGGCGCGAGCAGCACGGCGACCAGTGCCAAGGGCTTTAAGACCGCCCAGAACGGCGGCGGCTTCCCACCAGCCAGCGGCGAGGCAGGCGACAAGGAACGCCCACATGAGGAGGTTGGTTGCGTCATAGGCTACTTCTGAGTTGAGTCGGAAAATTTGCGGGTCACGGCGCATCACCACCGTGCGCAGGTTGGGCGGTAGGCGTTGTTCTTCGCTGGCAGCGATCACGAAAACCCGCGAGGCAAGCACGCATTGCCGCGCAATTTGCAGCTTGCGGCCTGCGAGCTTGTGCGCGTCGTCGATGAACAGCACCGCTTTGGTGTCTTTGCAGTAGTCCGGCAGGGTTTCGGCGCGTTGGTATTGTTTGAGGGCTTTCCACGGGGCGCGGGCGTTGTTCAGGTCGGTTTTCTCTTCCTCGTGGCGTTTGGCTTCCCACCATTTTTCCACGTCCGGCTCATCGCTCCACGCCACCAAGGGGCGCAGGGTGTGCAGGTAGAGCGGGGCGGTTTTCGACTTGGTTCCCCAGATTTCAGCGGCGTTTTCGTACAGGCGATCGACCCATTTGGATTTACCGTGTCAACACCGACTGAAAACTGACCCACTTTCGTCAAAATCACCGTTTTAAAAA
>NZ_JAYMYJ010000097.1:0-11552 GCF_035668035.1 Candidatus Thiothrix phosphatis
GGATGGCGGCGGTCGCGTCCATGTCGAATTTCGGTAGGTACAGCCATTGCAGCACACGGGCTGGCAACAACATTGCCATTAAGAGTGTGCTTAACAGCTTGGCTTGGGAAATGCTTTCCTTCAGCTCTTCGAGGAACACCAGCGGCATGTCGGGGAGGATGGCGGCGATGTCGATATTGCGTTCTTTGAGTTTGTCGAGGAAACGCTTCGAGGTGTAAATCTTTTTCAGGCCAGCCTGCTGCACCGCGCTTTGCATGGCTTCGCTGCTGGCAGTGTAGTTGAGGTTGACCACGGTTTTGCCCAAAGACAGCGCTGCCATATTGGCGATCGCCCCGCCAGAGCTAGTGGGCAGCAGCAAACCGATATTCTGTTCCGGGCTGAGTTTTTTGATTTCGGCGGCAAAGCGGAATACGGCGGTGATGAAACGGTGGTGGCTCATCGGCGCGCCGATCACATCGGCGGCTGCGATGCGGAAGCTCATGCGCTTGGCCGAGCGTAGCCAGTTGAGTGGAATCGGGTCAAGCATGTGGGAATAGGCTTCCCAGGAGGCGAATGACAGGTCGAACACTTTCGGCTTCAGCTCATACGCCTGAATGCCCGCTGGCAAAGGGGCACCGAACGCCACCACGATGTCACGCTTGAACCCGGATTGCCGGTTCTGCCGCAAAAAACCACTGGAACGGGAGAATCGGCTGCCCCACAAGCCGTGCAGGTAAAATGGCACGATCACCGCGCTGGTGTTTTTCACAGCTTTTTCATAGCCGCGCTTGAATTCGCCGAGTTGCCCGGTGCGGCTGATGGCGCCTTCCGGAAACAGGCACACGGCTTCACCCGCTTGCAGCAGTTCGGTGACTTTTTCCAAGGAATCGGCGCTGGCCGTGCCGCTGATGGGCACCACCCCCAACCATTTGAGTATGCCTTTCAGATACCAGCGTTCGTAGTAACCTTTTTCGATCACAAAATGCAATTGGCGCGGTGAGGCCATTTGCACCAATGCCCAGTCGATAAAACTGATGTGGTTGCCAAGCAGCAGCACACCGCCCCGCGCAGGCAGGTGCTCAAAACCAACCACTTTCAGGCGGTAACGGGCATGGAACAGGCGGCTGACAATGAAGCGCAACAACGACTGCGGAATCTGGTAAATGGTGTACAGCGCCCCAACGGCAGTCACCACGGCCAGCAGGGTCATGAGCAACAAGTCGCCTGCGCCCAGCCACGCCAGCAGGGCGAACCCGCCGGTAAACGCCAATGTGACAGCCATCTGCAACAGGTGGTCAATGGCGCTTGCCTGTGGCAGGCGCTCTTCTGGCGCATGGTAGCCAAGCAATGCCTGTAAGGGGGCCACAAAAATCCCCCCCATGATGCCCAACAAAAGCAGCAGTGCCGCTGGCAGGGGAATGGCCAATTGCCAGCCTAGAAGGATAACGCTGCCCATGACACCCAGCGCGCCTACGGGTATCAGCCCGGTTTCAATATGGGTGCGTGAAAGGTGGCGGGCGATTTGGATGCCAATCAGCAAACCGGGGACAATCAGCGCCAACAGCAGCCAATGCGCCGGAAAGATGGCCAACAGGGTCAGGATGATGCTCCAGAACACGGCCTTGCCCATCAGGGTCAGCCACAGGTCATGGTGTTGGTGCGCCGCCCGCCAGTCTTGCCGGGTGCAGCCAGTTTGTTGGAGCCGCCACAGGCTCAGTAGGGCGAACGGCAGGATCACCAGCAGCACACTGGTTGGCTTTGTAACCCAGGTTTGCAGGATGGGGCTAATGACAAGGGCGGCAACAACAACCATAAACCCATAGATGCGCAGGGCGTGCGGCATGGGCTTTCTCCTCCTTCAGAAATCATTGTTATGTGTTGGCACGATACGTTTTACAAATTTATTGCGCAAGGAAAACCAGTGAAGTCTTGCTTGGCATTACCCAAGGTAGCAATCCTTCCCGTCTGTGTGTGGTTGGCGCGAGCCTGGGGATGCAGGCATACTACGCAGCTTGAGTTCCGCAACACCCTGAGGAGCAGCATGTTAGCCCGCATCCGTGAAGATATTTACTGCATTTTTGACCGTGATCCTGCCGCCCGCAATGTGTTTGAAATTATTACGACTTATCCCGGCCTACATGCTGTTTTGGTTCATCGCGCCAGCCACTGGTTGTGGGGCAATGGCATTAAATGGCCAGCAAGGGTGCTGTCGAACATCGCCCGCCTGTTCACCGGAATTGAAATTCACCCTGGCGCGACGATTGGGCGGCGTTTTTTCATCGACCACGGCATGGGCGTCGTGATCGGTGAGACTGCGGAGATCGGTGATGATTGCACCCTGTACCACGGCGTGACGTTGGGGGGGACTAGTTGGCAGAAAGGCAAACGCCACCCGACCCTCGGCAATGACGTGGTGATTGGGGCCGGGGCGAAAATTCTCGGGCCGATCACCTTGGCCAATGGCGCGCGGGTCGGCTCCAACGCGGTGGTTGTCAAGGATGTGCCGGAAGGTGCCACCGTGATTGGCATTCCGGGCAAGGTTGTCACCCCGCGCAAGATGAATGAAAAACGGCGGGAAGAAATTGCCGAAAAAATGGGGTTTGATGCGTATGGTGCCACCCAGGATATGCCCGACCCTGTAGCTAACGCGGTTAACCGGATGTTGGATCATATCCATTTGATGGATGAGCGCATGGATCGGTTGTGCGAGGAAATCCACCGTTTGGGTGGGGTGGTGGAAACCAAGCCACTGCCAATGCTGAAAGCCGAAGGGTTTGGCAGGGAGATCGGGTGATCAGTCTTCGCTGCTGCTGAACTGGTGTGTTGTGGAGAAGGGATGGCTTTTTGTTGTTCTGATGTTGCCACTTCTCAAAAGGGATAGGAAAAGTGTTAATACTTGACTGGTTTTGTCAGGTATTGTTAGGATGTCCCGCAGCCTGAATGGAGAGCATTAAGATGAAATTGACAACTAAAGGACGCTATGCGGTGACAGCCATGCTGGATCTGGCATTGCACACAGGTGAGAACCCTGTATCGCTGGCGGAAATATCAGAGCGGCAGGATATATCACTTTCCTACCTGGAGCAACTGTTCGCCAAGCTGCGCAAGGCTGGCTTAGTTGTTAGCATGCGTGGGCCTGGAGGCGGTTACCAATTGAATGGAGCGCCTGAAAATATTGTGGTGGCCGATATTATCAGCGCGGTTGATGAACATGTGGATGCAACCCGTTGCGGTGGGCTGGGTGATTGCCAGGACAACAAACGCTGCTTGACCCACGATCTATGGATGGACTTGAGCAACCAGATCCGCATGTTCCTGTCCGAGATTACGCTGGCGGATATGACTTCCCGGCTGGACGTGCGGGAAACAGCTGATCGCCAGAGCCGCAAGCGCATCGATTTCATCTCCCATTCACACTCCCATTAATCATGCCAGTGCAGGAACAAACCCAATGAGTGAATTGAAAACACCCATTTATTTCGATTACGCCGCAACTACGCCGGTTGACCCGCGTGTTGCTGAAAAAATGATGAAATACCTGACACTGGATGGCGTATTCGGCAACCCTGCCTCCAAAAGCCATGCGTTTGGCTGGGCGGCGGAAACAGCGGCGGAAGAAGCCCGCGCCCATGTCGCCGCGCTGATCAACGCCGACCCTAAAGAGATTGTCTGGACCAGTGGCGCAACCGAGTCCGACAATTTGGCAATTAAGGGCGCGGCCCATTTTAATGAGCGCCGTGGCAAACACATCATTACCTGCAAAACTGAACACAAAGCGGTGTTGGATACCTGCCGCCAGCTGGAGCGCGAAGGGTTTGAAGTGACCTACCTCGACCCTGAGGCCAATGGCCTGATTGATCTGGAAAAATTCAAGGCGGCTTTGCGGCCGGACACCAGTGTGGTTTCCATCATGCATGTCAACAATGAAATTGGAGTGATTCAGGACATCGCGGCCATTGGCGAGTTGTGCCGCGCCAATAAGACCGTGTTCCACGTTGACGCTGCGCAAAGCGCTGGCAAGGTTCCCATTGATGTGGAAAAGCTCAAGGTGGACATGATGAGCTTTTCTGCCCACAAAATTTACGGGCCCAAGGGCATCGGTGCCTTGTATGTCCGCCGCAAACCACGGGTGCGCATTGAAGCGCAGATGCATGGCGGCGGTCATGAGCGTGGGATGCGTTCCGGCACTTTGCCAACCCACCAGATTGTCGGTATGGGCGAAGCTTTCCGTATTGCCAAAGAAGAAATGAATGCCGAAAATGACCGTATCCTGATGTTGCGCAACCGCCTTTACGGTGGCCTTAAAGACATTGAGGAAGCTTACGTCAATGGTGACTTGGAACAGCGTGTCGCCGGTATTTTGAATATCAGCTTCAATTATGTGGAAGGCGAGAGCCTGATGATGTCGTTGAAAGACCTGGCAATGTCTTCCGGCTCCGCCTGCACCAGCTCCAGCCTGGAGCCAAGCTACGTGCTGCGCGCGTTGGGGCGGACTGATGAGCTGGCGCATAGCTCATTGCGTTTGTCCATGGGGCGTTTCAGCACCGTGGATGAGGTTGACTACGCGATTGAGCGCATCCGCACGGCGGTGGACAAACTGCGTGAACTTTCCCCACTGTGGGAAATGTTCAAGGAAGGCATCGACCTGAGCAAGGTTGAATGGGTTGCACACTAAGATTCTGAACGAGGTATAGATTCATGGCATACAGCGAAAAGGTCATTGACCATTACGAAAACCCACGCAACGTTGGCAGTTTCAACAAGGCGGATGTCAATATTGGCACGGGCATGGTGGGCGCGCCCGCCTGCGGTGACGTGATGAAACTGCAAATTAAGGTCAATGAACAAGGTGTCATCGAAGACGCCAAGTTCAAGACTTACGGTTGTGGTTCTGCGATTGCATCCTCCAGCCTGCTGACCGAGTGGGTGAAAGGCAAAACCTTGGAGGAAGCCAAACAGATCAAGAATACCGACATCGCGGCTGAACTGGACTTGCCGCCGGTCAAGGTGCATTGTTCCGTGCTGGCGGAAGACGCGATCCGTTCCGCGATTGAAGACTATCAGAAGAAGCAACAGCAGTAACTGGCAGGAGACTGACGATGATTACCCTCACTGACGCTGCCGCTGACCGGGTAGGCAAATTCCTTGCCAACCGGGGCAAGGGGCTTGGTTTGCGCCTTGGCGTCAAAACCAGCGGCTGTTCCGGCATGGCTTATGTCATGGAGTTTGTGGACGAATTGCAAGACGGCGACACCGTGTTTGAGAGCAATGGCGTCAAGGTCATTGTCGACCCTAAAGCGCTGGTGTATCTGGATGGCACGGAAGTGGATTATGCCCGCGAAGGCTTGAACGAAGGCTTCACGTTCGGCAATCCCAACGAGAAAGCGCGCTGCGGCTGCGGCGAAAGTTTCACCGTTTGATGATGTTGCAGGCGCTGAAGCAGGATTATTTTGCGCTGTTCGGCCTGCCCCGGCAGTTTGAGGTGGATGACGGTGCATTGGTGCGGCGTTTCCGTGAACTTCAGTCCCAGTATCATCCTGACCGGTTTGCCAGTGGCAGTGATCAGGAACGGCGTCTGGCGGTGCAGATCACCTCTTTCCTCAACGAAGCGTATGAAACCCTGCGCCATTCCCGCCTGCGCGCCCGTTACCTGTTGACGCTGGCGGGGGTGGAAATCAACGATGAACGCGACATCACTTCCGATCCAGCCTTCCTGATGCAGCAAATGGAAATGCGCGAGGCGTTGGAAGACGCTGAACATGCCGATGATCCGTTTGTGGCACTGGAGGTGGTGGGAGCGGAAATCCGCCAGACCCTGAAGGGACTGGAAAACGGTTTCGCGGCGGAGTGGTCGGCGGCGAATTACCCTGCCGCCAAAAACATCATGCTCAAAATGCGTTTCTACGAACGTCTGCTGGAAGATTTGCGCCAACGCGAAGAGCGTCTGGAAGACAGTCTCTAGGATTATCATGGCATTACTACAAATTTCAGAACCTGGCATGTCCACGACTGCCCATCAGCACCGGTTGGCGGCGGGCATTGATCTTGGCACGACCAACTCACTGGTGGCGAGTGTGCGTAGCGGCCAGGCCGACACCTTTCCCGATCCGCAGGGCAGGCATTTGCTGCCGTCAGTGGTGCGTTACCAAGCAGGCGTGGCTCCGGTTGTCGGCGATGAGGCCAAAGCTGCTATTACCGATGATCCGCTGAACACCATTGCTTCCGTCAAGCGTTTGATGGGGCGAGGGATAGGGGATGTGAAGCAGCTCGGCGGGCATTTGCCGTATCAGTTCGTGACAGGGGCTTCCGCCGTGCCGCGCATTCAAACCGCTGGTGGGGTTGTGGCGGCGGTTGAGGTGTCGGCGGAAATCCTGCGCGTTTTGAAGCAGCGGGCGGAACAGACGCTGGGTGGCGACCTGAGTGGGGTGGTCATTACGGTGCCTGCCTATTTTGATGACGCCCAACGGCAGGCGACCCGTGATGCGGCGACCTTGGCTGGCCTGAATGTCTACCGGCTGTTGAATGAACCCACGGCGGCGGCGGTCGCCTATGGGTTGGACAAGGCGGCTGAAGGTGTGATTGCCGTCTATGATTTGGGCGGCGGCACCTTTGATATTTCCATCCTGCATTTGAATAAAGGCGTGTTTGAAGTGTTGTCGACCGGGGGGGATTCCGCCCTTGGTGGCGATGATTTCGACCATGCCATCGCGGAATGGTTGTTGCAGGCAGCCGGGTTGGAAGAATGCTCCGAGCAGAAAATCCTGCGCACCGCGTTAGTGACGGCCCGTCACGCCAAGGAAGCGCTGACCACGCAGGAATCTGCGCCAGTGACTTTAGGCGCATGGCAGGGCGAACTGACCCGTAGCCATATGGATGCACTGATTGCGCCATTGGTGAAAAAGACCCTGACGGCATGCCGCCGCACGTTGCGTGACGCGAACCTTGATAAGGATGCGATCCAGGAAATTGTCATGGTTGGCGGTTCCACCCGTGTATTGACGGTGCGTGAGCAGGTGGCTGAATTTTTTGGCAAGCCGCCGCTGGTGGATATTGATCCTGATCGGGTGGTGGCGATTGGCGCTGCCATTCAGGCCGATGTGCTGGCGGGCAATAAGCCGGATTCCGAGATGTTGCTGCTGGATGTGATCCCGCTCTCATTGGGTTTGGAAACCATGGGCGGGCTGGTCGAGAAAATCATCCCCCGCAACACCACCATTCCTGTCGCGCGGGCGCAGGAGTTCACCACATTCAAGGATGGGCAATCCGCCATGTCGATCCATGTCCTGCAAGGGGAGCGGGATACAGTGGAGGCTTGCCGTTCGCTGGCGCGTTTTTCGCTGCGTGACATTCCGCCGATGGTGGCGGGGGCGGCGCGGATCCGCGTGACTTTCCAGGTGGACGCCGACGGCTTGCTGAATGTGACGGCGCAGGAGCAGACGACCGGCGTCAGCGCGGGCGTGGAGGTCAAGCCTTCCTATGGCCTCAGTGACAATGAGATTGAAACCATGTTGCGTGATTCCATGCTGCATGCGCGTGAAGACATGGAGGCTCGCCGTTTGCGCGAACAGCAGGTGGAGGCAGACCGTTCCATGGAAGCGTTGGATGCCGCGCTTGCCAGTGATGGGGATGTGCTGCTGGAGGATACCGAGCGGGCGGCCTTGCTGGCGGCCCGCGCCAAGCTTGCAGGATTGCGGCAGGGAATGGACTGGCGGGCGATTGAAGGCGGCATCAAGGCGCTGGAAAAAGCTGCCGAGCCGTATGTTGAGCGCCGTATGAACGCCAGTATCCGGGCGGCGATGGCCGGACATCGGGTCGACGAATTCAAGGGATAAGCAATGCCGAAACTGATCTTTTTACCGCATGAAGACGTTTGCCCAGAAGGGGCGGTCATTGACGCCGAGCCGGGCATCAGCATTTGTGACGCCGCCTTGCGGCATGGCATTGAAATTGAGCATGCCTGTGAAAAGTCCTGCGCCTGCACGACGTGCCATGTGTATATTCGTGAAGGCTTCGATTCGTTGGAAGATGCCACCGATCAGGAAGAGGATTACCTCGACAAGGCATGGGGGGTTGATCCGGATTCGCGCCTGAGCTGTCAGGCCAAGGTGGCGGATGAGGATCTTGTGATCGAAATTCCCAAATATACCATCAATATGGTGTCCGAAAACCACTAGGGAGGCGCGGGCATGGATGAACTCAAATGGACGGATACGCAGGAAATAGCCATTCAGCTATATGATGCGCACCCGGATGTGGATCCGCGTTATCTCCGTTTCACTGACCTGCATGCATGGGTGATGGAGTTGGACGGTTTTAATGATGACCCTAACAAGTCCAACGAGAAAATTCTTGAAGCCATCCAGCTAGCGTGGATGGCGGAAGCGGAGTGAGGGAAAGGAGGGCTGGTCAGCCCCCTTTCTGGTCGGATGCAGGCTTGTTGCTGTCAGCAGAAGCCAGTTTGCGCAAATCAGAGAGTTGTTGGGTCATGTCGGCGGCAAGGTTTTTGAACTGGCGGATTTCTTCGGCAGTCATGATGCCTTCCTGCGGCAATTCGACAGTCATGGGATTTTGGGGTTCGCCATTGAGGCGGAACTCATAGTGGACATGATTGCCGGTGGATGTCCCGGTAGAGCCAACATAGCCAATAACATCGCCTCGTTTGACGCTGTCGCCTGATTGCAGGTCTTCCCTGAAGGCGGACATATGGCCGTAAAGCGTAGTGATGTCCCCATTATGGCGTAATTCCACCACGTTGCCGTAACCGTTTTGCCGCCCCATGAATTTGACGCTGCCGTCGGCGGTGGCATGGATAGGCGTGCCGCGTGGTGCGGCGAAGTCTGTGCCGGTATGGCTTTTGAACAGCCCAAATACAGGATGGCGGCGCATGCCAAAACCTGAGCTCATGCGCCCATCCAATGGCTTGCGGTCAAATGCAGTGCGCTTGAGTTCGGTGTCGCCGTTTGGATGGAAGTAGTCAGTTTTCCCATCTTCAAGCGTGAAACGGATGCGCTGATAGGTGTTTTTGCCACTGGTGTATTCAGCAGCCAGTATTTTGTCTGTGTAAATGCTCTCGCCTTGATAACGGTAATCTTCAAAAATAAGGCCGACCTTATCGCCTGCCTTGATGTCCCGCTTGAAGTCAACATCCTGAAGGAAAACCTGGCCGAGCTGACGTATTAAAGAGCTGCCCAACCCAGCAGCTTTTCCGTCACGCTGAACGGAGTGTCTGACGCTGAAGGCGATTTTTGAATTGCGGACTTCAAGAATGTCTTTTTCCCAATGTCCCTTAAAGCCTTCGTCGGTAGCAGAGATAACATATGCATTATCCTTGTCTTTGGCGTAAATCAATTGTTGCAGGCTACCATCCACTACTTGGGTCAGAATATGGGCATCAGTTTTCAGGTGTTTCAATTCTTGTTTGATGGAAGGGTCTTCCAATAGCTTTTTCGATGTTTTCGCCAATTCAAGGACGCCCATAATGGATTCCAGAGTGTCGTTGTCAGCGACCGTCTGCATCGACCAACTGCCTTGGGTCGCGTCCGGCAGGACATCAACCGCATAGCCAGAAAACGATTCAACGGCAACTGCGGGCAGGTTTAAATCTTTGATGATTTGGGCGGGAGAGTTTTTATCCAGGTAAGGCTCATTTAGGCTCAGGATTTTGTCCTTTTCCGGGGAACTGATCATGGAGTACACCGGAATATTGCCCAGTGTTGCCAATCCGCAAGTTAGGAGGAGTGAGCGGGTGGCAATGTAGCGCAGGGGCTTTTTCGCAGAGGGGGAGGTTGGTGGGGCGATGGAAGCCTTTTTTTCCTGCTTGGTGTTGGTTGGGGTAGGTTTGAAGAAGCTTTTTGCAGGCTTGGGTTTGTAATCCCCTGGAATATTGATTTCAATGCCACCAGTGGGCAGGTTGTAATGCCGTATGGCCTCTTCCCAACTTTTTTTCTTTTTCTCAGGGAATGGCCTTCTGTTGGAAGATAACAAGGGTTGCACTCCATACTGAAGTCAAATTGTATTTTCTGTGTAAAAAACGTCCACAGAAACCCGTTAGTTTACGGAGGTTAGCGAGTATGTACTGAATTATTCCTGAATTCAATAGGTGTTGACTCACCACGTTTATCAGCCAAGAATGAACGACACTCTGCATCACTCGCTTGCTTCGTTATCTAAGAAAACTGTTAAACTTAAGCGTCTATGTAGATCAAAACTAAAGAATTGTCAATCCTGGAGCATGAATTAATGGATCATATTGCCGACCAAATGCAGGAGCTGATGCGCGGAAGCGAAGAAGTCCTTGTCGAGGCCGAATTCGTCGAGAAGCTTAAACAAGGACGGCCATTGCGCATCAAGGCGGGTTTTGACCCTACTGCGCCAGATCTTCATCTTGGTCATACAGTACTTATAAACAAGCTTCGGCAATTTCAGGAGGTAGGTCACCATATTTTATTCCTGATCGGGGATTTTACTGGGATGATTGGCGATCCAACCGGGAAGTCCGCTACGCGCCCCCCCCTGACTGCCGAACAGGTGCAGCAGAATGCGCTGACCTACCAGGAACAAATTTTTAAAATTCTGGATCCGCAGAAGACTGAGATCACCTTCAATTCCCGGTGGATGAGCCAACTTGGCAGCGCCGGTCTTATCCAACTGGCGGCCAAATACACAGTTGCGCGCATGCTGGAACGGGATGACTTCAGCAAGCGTTATAAATCCGGACAGTCCATAGCCATTCACGAATTCCTCTACCCTTTGGTGCAGGGGTATGACTCTGTCGCTTTGCAAGCCGATGTGGAACTGGGAGGGACTGATCAAAAGTTTAATCTGTTGGTAGGGCGTGAGTTGCAGCGTCAATACGGGCAGGAACAGCAAATCGTTATCACCATGCCATTGCTGGAGGGGTTGGACGGAGTCAACAAAATGTCCAAATCCTTGGGCAACTATATAGGCATTACTGACGCGCCCAATGACATGTTTGGCAAGATCATGTCCATTTCGGATGAGTTGATGTGGCGCTACTTTGAATTGCTCAGTTTCCGTCCGCTTGCTGAAATCAGGCGTTTCAAACAGGATGTCGAGCAGGGCATGAATCCGCGTGACCTCAAGTTTCTGCTGGCGGAGGAAATCATTGAGCGTTTCCATAGCCGTAATGCTGCGATTGGTGCCCGTGAGGAGTTCATTGCGCGTTTCCAGAAAGGCGCGATGCCGGATGATATGCCGGAGATCAACTTGGACAATGCGGGGGAAGGTATGTTGGTTACGGCATTATTGAAAGCAGCCGGATTGGTTGGCAGCACTTCTGACGCCATGCGGATGATTCAACAGGGTGCGGTGAAGATTGACGGAAATAAGATAGAAGACCGTAGCCTTATGATTGAAAAAGGTATTTCCGCTGTGTTCCAGGTGGGGAAGCGTAAGTTCGCCAAAGTTACGCTGAACTGACGAAAAAAAATATCAGAAAGTGATTGACTGCCTGAATGCTCCCTGTATAATGCGCAACTTCTTCAGGGGCAAACGCCTCTGAAACAGAAGGAAAATCAGAGACTTAGGTTGAAGGTTGGAAATCTGAAGTGGAC
>NZ_JAYMYJ010000098.1:0-2234 GCF_035668035.1 Candidatus Thiothrix phosphatis
AAAACCATGACTTACAGCATAATTGCATTTGCTGGCTGGAGGAATATCCGTCGGAGTTTCGTGAAAGCGCACGGGCCAGTCTTCCCCGCCGCCGGTCTCGAACACACCATCGACGACGCAGTGGAAGTGCACATGCGGGTTGAGCAGGGAGCCAAAGCGGTGGATGAAGGCCACCGCGCCGATGCGAACCGTGCCGGCTTGAGACCCCGGGCAGGCAGCGCGTAATCCCTGTTCCACCGCCGAAAGAACGATGTGCAGGGCCAGGTTTTGAAAAGCGGGGTCGGCCTGCAGGAAGTCGCGCAACCGTTTGGGCACCGAAAGCACCCATTACCGCACCGGTAGGCGCGGGATGACGTGGTCGGCGAGGTGGGCGGCGGTCTCGGCCATGCGGTGGGTAGGGCACAAAGGACAGACGCCGCGGCTCTTGCAAGAATACACCACCAGGAAATCGTGACCGCCATCGCGCAGCGGGCGCGGGCAAAGCCGTGGGTGAGGATGCCGAATTCGAGGTGGCGGCGGAATTCCCGCTCGCCGTGGGCCGGCGTCGAGCGCCCTGTTTCGTCCTGCGCCCGTTCGAGCCAGGTGGTCAGATGCGTCTGCACGGTGCGCTCGGGCTGGCGGAGACGATAGGGGGCAGTGCGCGAAGTGGCGCACGGAACAGCTGCGGCGGGCATGGGCATCCCGATCGGGTGATCGGGATGGTAAACGGTAAATCCATACCGTTGTCTACACAAGCTGGAGTGAGGGTCTCTCTGGTGCATTCCTTGCAAAAGGGCCATCGAGCAGGATGCGGGCATCATTCTGATCGGGTCGAACGGTCTCCACAACGGCCACCTGGCCATCAGGTTCACCGGCAGCCAGCGGGATGGCGTGCCCTGTGGGCTGCGGGCTCGATGCCTGAGAACCCCGGAGAAGACGCGGGTCCGACGGATATTCCTCCAGCCAGCAAATGCAATTATGCTGTAAGTCATGGTTTTTGTTGAAAAATAGGCGATGCCGCAAGAGCGGCGCCTGCCTACACGGCGCGCTTGTCGGCTTTGGCCTTGAGCGGGAAGGAGAGGCCGATGGCGTCGAGGATTTTGGCCTGTTGCTCGTCCGGTCGTGGCAGATGCGTGTGACGCTGACCGTTACGGTCGGTGCTGTAGAGATAACGTCAGTTCGGGATAAGGAAGCCCGAAATTTCGCGCTAAGACATTGATGGGAAACGGATGATGGGGAGTGCTGTCTTGGTAGATTGGGTGCACGCCCTCATCCACCCCATCACACGGAGGCCCTCATCATGGACGATCTTACCGAGACTTACTGCCTGATAGACGACTTTTACAAAGCCATCGAACCCCAACTGAATACCGGGCTGCTGACCGATGGCAAACGTCATCGGTCGAGGAAATGTAGTCTCTCCAGGCCGGAGTTGATGACGTTGGTGGTGTTGTTCCATCAGATTCGCTACCGGCAGTTCAAAGCCTTCTACCTCAATCATGTGTGCCCACACCTGCGCGCAGAATTTCCCCGGCTACCGTCGTATCAGCGGTGTGTCGAGTTGCTACCGCGCTGCGCGATCGCGCTGGCCGCCCTGTTCGAGGCGCTCACGGGCAAGTGCTCCGGGTTGTCGATTGCCGATTCGACCCCCATTACCGTCTGCAAAAACCTGCGGATTTCGTCTCACCGGGTGTTCCAGGGGATGGCGGCGCGCGGCAAGAGTTCTACCGGCTGGTTTTTCGGTTTCAAACTCCATTTGGTGATCAATCACTTGGGCGAACTTCTGGGCGTCAAACTGACCCCAGGCAATGTCGATGACCGAAAGCCCTTGCGCGACTTTGCCAATCGGCTCTTTGGCAAACTGTATGCCGACAAGGGCTATATCGCCCAGTGGCTAACCACGTTCCTGAAGGACCTTGGCATTGATCTGGTAACCAAGGTCAAGAAAAACATGAAGCCCGTCGCCCTCTCTCCCTTCGACGAGGCGATGCTACGGCAGCGATCTCTCGTGGAAACCGTCATCGACGAACTGAAAAATCTCTGTCAGGTCGAGCACACCCGCCATCGCTCGCCCATCCATTTCTCCGTCAATTTGCTCGCCGGCTTCATCGCCTATTGCCTCATGCCAAACAAGCCGAAGCTGTCGCTACAGGACATCCGCCGGCTCTCTCGGCCCCCAAAGCTTATCCCGAACTGACGTTAGAGATAGGTCAATCGGCCGAGGGCCACCAAGGCGTCGTCCGGAGTGATGGCGG
>NZ_JAYMYJ010000099.1:0-2224 GCF_035668035.1 Candidatus Thiothrix phosphatis
TTCCGGGACGGTAGTAACCGTGGGGGTGGCGGAAATGCAAGGGCAGTTGGTTTGTTGAAAAGAGAGGCTATCATGATGGAACAACTGGCAGAAGAACTGGGCGATTTGTCCTACGACTCCTTGGCCGATTTCCTGCATTTGCTAGGTGAGAAAATACTGCGGGCATCCAACACCCATATGCAAAACAATCATCCAGAACTGGCTGGGCATTTGATGGCTTGCTCCAAACATCTGGAGCAGGCTTCCAGCGAAGTGCTGCGCGCATGGCAGACCAGCCCTTCCCACAACCACACGATAACCCATAACAACAGGGCAACGACAATGAACCAAAACTCCCGCCTGCAACGCACCCAGATTGCTGACGATACGCTGGCCATCCTCCAGCAAGGCTATTATCAGGCCAACGTGACGGACAAAATTTCGATTCAGCCCCAGCTTGAGGCTTGCGTGCAAAACACCCGGCTGTATACCCCTGAAACCCTGGCAAACCTGCCAAATCCGACAGTGATTCATCACACCGTGATTGAGGTCATCAACGAAACAACGCTACAAGGTGCCAAGCGCCTGTACGACAATCGGAAGTCCTCACGTATCGCCGTCCTGAACTTTGCTTCCGCCAAAAATGCGGGAGGTGGTTTCCTGGGTGGCAGTCAGGCACAGGAAGAATCACTGGCGCGCAGCAGCGGGCTTTACGCAAGCCTGCAACACTGCCCTGCCTACTATGATTATCATCGGCAACAGAGCAGAACCCTGTTGTATTCCGATCACATGATTTATTCGCCAGCCTGCCCGGTATTCAAACAAGATGACGGTGCAGTGCTGCCAGAACTGTATTACGTCGACTTCATCACCAGCGCCGCGCCCAACCGGGGTGCCATTGCCCGCAATGAGCCACAATCGCTGGAACACATTGAATCGGTATTCGCCCAACGTATCCGCTACGTCCTACAACTGGCGGCGCATCAGGGTTGCGATGCACTGGTGCTCGGAGCCTGGGGATGTGGTGTATTTGGCAACCTGCCAACACAAGTGGCGAATTTATTTGCCTGTGAGCTCACTGGCGATGGGATGTTTGCCCAGGCATTCCGGCACATCAGCTTCTCCATCCCCGCAAACCCCAAAGCCTTGGAAAACATACTGGCATTCAGGCAAGCGTTCACCACAGGCAACTGAATATAAGGTGCACCGTCAGGGAAAAACCGCATAACCCTGCCTATGCTACTATCCCGTGTAGACCTACGGAATGGACAACTGTCATGACCATGACTGAACGCAAACGCCTGCCCATTGGCATCCAAACCTTCGCCAAAATCCGCGAAAACAACCATTACTATGTCGACAAAACGGACATGATCATGGATTTAGTCCTGGGTGGGCAACACTACTTCCTCTCGCGCCCGCGCCGCTTCGGCAAAAGCTTGCTGCTGGACACCATCAAGGAGTTGTTTGAAGGCAATGAACCGCTGTTCCAAGGCTTGTTGGTGCATGGGCGGTGGGACTGGTCAGTGAAATACCCCGTGCTGCGTTTCAGTTTCGGGCGCAAGAATTACCGCCAGCCGGAAGCGCTGGGTGAATCCTTACACCAACAGCTTACCCAGATGGAACGGGACTTCGCCATCAAGCCCGAATTTAGCGATGCGGGCAGCCGCTTTGCGGATCTGCTGGAAAGGGTCAAGGCCAAAACCGGGTTGCCCATTGTTGTGCTGATTGACGAATACGACAAGCCGATCCTGGATGCGCTGGAATACCCGGAAGTGGCCAAGGCCAACCGTGATTTCCTGCGCGGTTTCTACGCCACCATCAAGGATTATGACGCCCACATCCGTTTCAGTCTCCTGACCGGCGTCAGCAAGTTTTCCAAGGTCAGCCTGTTCTCCGGCTTGAACAACCTGAAAGACATTACGCTGGACAAGCGCTACAGCACCATTTGCGGCTATACCGATGCGGACATTGACAGCGTGTTTGCAGCGGAATTGCCGGGGCTGGATCGGGACGAAATCCGTGACTGGTATAACGGCTATAACTGGCTGGGGGAAGGGGTTTATAACCCGTTCGACATTTTGCAATTATTTGATGAGCGCCAGTTCAAAAGCTACTGGTTTGAAACCGGCACCCCGACGTTTCTGGTCGAACAATTGCTGAAGCGCCAAATACCCACGATCCAATTGGACAATCTACTCAGCAGCAGTGACATGCTGTCCAGCTTTGATGTGGGGGACATATC
>NZ_JAYMYJ010000100.1:0-11369 GCF_035668035.1 Candidatus Thiothrix phosphatis
CAGTGGCCATTATCTCATAATCAGGCGCGGCGGTGGGTTTTTAGAGGTTCCCTTCTGTCTCACCTTCACGCTGCCCAACAACATCCAGGTCATCAACCTTGGCCCCTTCTGGCGTTGCAACGACCTGTATATATCTGTTGTTTGCCGCATCATTAAATAGGTACTGAAACTGAACCCCACCAAATGACAATTTGTTATTGTGCTTTGAATAGAGTTTATCGATGAACTTGGAAACCTCATTCTTGCTTTTGTCCCTAAGCATGAAATAAATGAACTCTCTTATTATTTTGTTTGCCTTTTTCAATTCATTGCTTTCAAAAGAGTCTATTTCAATATCGATAGCTTTTACATTTCCTGACTGTTTATTGTAAGAAACAGTTATGCTAGGGTTTGTTATTTCATCCCCTATATTGTTGTCACTGCCGTTTAAAAAGGCAGTTATGCAGCAATCATCCATTGAACTGTCAGTTTTTTCTTCCTTTGATAACGTCACTCCAATTTTTTTAAAGGCTTCTGTTATTTTTTCCGAGAAACCATCATGCGGCTCGCTGAACTCATCAGGGCTTGCATCAGCTTTGGGGTCTGGTGTGGATGCGGCTGTTTCCGGATTCGCCAGGGCTGTCTTGCCTACAACCGGGTCGATGGCGAGGGCGACGATGAAGACGGCAAAGGCAAGGCCGATACGCAGCAGCACTTTGCCCCGGCTGGATGCCTTTGCCCAGGAAGGCTTGATCAAGCCAATGCTGAAAACGGCCATGGCCAGCAGCGATAGCAGGCCAAGAATGGGGGACAGATTTTCCATAACAATTCCTTGCGCTCAATAAAGTGGCTATTGGAGTGTTAATTTTACTCGTCGTCAATACTTGAAGGGCAATTAATGTCCTAATCCCCATAACGGATAATCAGCTCGGTCAGGAGCTGGCGGAGTTCGGCGTTTTCCTGCGGGCTGACGCCGAGGAATGGGCGGGCTGGCAGTACGCTGCTGTTTTTCCGCTTGCCCGCGTCCGGTTGCAGGATGCGGATAATTAGACCGGCCTGATTGATGGTCAGGTTCTTGCGAATCCAGGCGGCGCTGGCCTGTTGGCGTCCCTTCCCCCTGGCCCGCCGTTGGAAACCCAGCGACACCAGCCGCATGGCCTGCACGCGGGTGGCGCGGTCATTTCCCCAGCCATCGGCACCGGCCCGTTTCCGTCCCTTGCGGCTGCGCTCCGAAGCCAGATTGATCCTGGCACCTTCCTGCTGGCGTTTGGCGACGGAGCCAAGCCAGCCGTTTGCCCAATAGACCTTCCCTTCCCCGGCATTCCCTACTGCGTCCATATGCGCGGCGCGGGTAATGCGCCGCATCATCCTGCCCCGGTTTTTGCCATCGTCGTACAGTGGGTTGGGCGCGGCGCGTGGTTTCCAGCCACCGCCGTCCGGGGTGCGCTGCTGGCGGGCGTGCTTGCGGGTGTTGCTGGCTACTTTTCTGGCCAGCGCGCGGTGTATCTGTTTCAGCTTGCCGGGCGGCAAACTCAGCGCCTGTAGCTGGCGCAGGACAGACGCCATTCCGGCGGGCGTGATGACCAGCATCAGCCGCCGCCGCAGACTGTCACGCCGTCAATGACGGCTGGGGCGTAACCCACCGTTTTGCCCTCCTGCTCATAGACCTTGTCCGTGAACACCAGCGAGACCTGCACGTCGGCGCTGCCCTCATCAAGCGGGACGGCGGTGAAATGCGGCATCCCGTACAGGTCAAAATCGTAGTCATTGTCCCGTAGCCAGCGGATGATGCCGGAGAACAGCTCATCGGCGCTGCCGGTAAACGACTCCCACGAGAAGATGGCGGTATAGACCGTCCGGTAGAGCAATTGTGTCGGGGGGCCGAACCCGTCGGCGACGGCGGCGCCTGAATATTCAATTTCCCCGTCCTGCACCCAGGAGCTGAAATTGTCGTCGTTGATCAGTTGCAGGCTGCGCAGGTGCCCAGTGAGCGCCTTAAGGGATTTCATACCGCCGCCGCCCGCAGTGCCGCCGCCGGTTCATCCCCCAGGATCATGGCGATGGCGCGGGCGGATTCATCCATGAAATCCTGCACGTTTTCGTCTTCCCACTCCATGCCGGGGTATTTGTTTTGGAAACGCGCGGCGCGGTCAGAGCGGTTGAGGCTTTGGTAATGCCGCACCAGCTTGGCCTTGGCGCGGGCGAACACCGCCGTCTTGTACAGTTCGGTGAGTTCGTGCAGGTGATCCGGCGCGCCCGGCTCGCCCAGCTCCGCGCATGGCACGGCGGCCAGCGCGTCATAACCGCCCCGTTGCCATTCGCACAGCTTGGGGTTCAGCAGCCGGTTGACCTCGATCAGGGCGGCGACCGTCTGCGCGCCGACCGTCGCCTGCCGGTAATCGGAGGGGATGCGGTGACGCTCCTGCAAGTCCCCCAGGTTGAGCACGGGGAAAAAGCCGTTGTTGCCGATGGCGATGTCCAGTTTCTGCGGCGTGAACCCTGAAAAGTCACTCATGGCGCACCCCGCTGCGGCTGGCGGCGGTGCCAGTCGTCACGGCAGTCCGCGTCGCACCAGCGGCTGCGGATGTCCGCCGTCGGCGCAGGCAGCGGCGCGCCGCAGTTCTGGCAGTGGGTGACCAGCGCAGCCGCCCAGGCCGGGCGGTTGCGGATGTGGTCGATGGCGCGGTCGCGCCATTGCTGTTCCAGGGCTTCCGCCCGGTCTGCGTCGTCCATTAGTCAGGCTCTTGTTCCAGTGATCGGGCGGCGAACACCTGCCGCTCCCATTCATGCTTTTCAGCTTCGCGGCGGTCGCGGCGGCGGTTGTAGTGCCGCTGCATCAGCAGGCTGAAGGCCATGCCGATGACCCCCAACACAGCCACCCATTCATTGACGCCCCACGCCGACACGCTGTTGTAGAGGGCGTTGAATAGCCCGGCCAACAGGGAGGCCAGCGTCCAGGCCTGGATTTGTTCGGTTTGCATGTTGTTATGATCCAGTGGGGGGGGTTGCATGGCTAACCTGCCGCCGTGTCCGGATGGGGTAAGACAGGCGCAGCGGGGGTGGGTGCGGCATCAGCGGGCAAGGAGACAACCCCCGCCGCCGCATCTTCCCCGCCTGCCTGCGTGAGAGGAGCCGTTACGCGGGCCAATTCCGCGATCAAGCCCTTGACCCCAACATTCGGGTCAAGGCGATGCGCTTCCTGCGCATGGTGGAGTGCAACCTCCGGCGCTGTCTGTTTGTCATGTTTGGCCAATGCCCGGTGCAGTTTGGCGGCCGCAAAATCATTGACGGACCACCCGCCAGCGGTGGCGATCCGCCCCGGCAGGCTGCGCAACACCCCGGTCAGGTCGGGGTGCCTATTGCCCTTTTCCGCCGCCTGCACCGCTGAATCCACGAAAAACGTGCAGGGGGTGCGCTCCATCAGGGTGTTGGCCTGATGGGTGGCGGCGCAATCGTCCGCCAGGTTGCGGGCATACACCCACTGCCCCGCATCGCACGCCCACACCAGGTTGCGCACCAGCACGTCATTCTGGTGTGGCGCGGCGCGGTTGTCGTATGCCCAGCGGGTCAGGTAGTCGCGGTATTTGTCCAGCAGCGCCGGTTTGCGCTGGTTGCGCACCGCATGGTCAGCAATTGTTTTGAGCGCGTCCCAATCGTGCTTGCAGGCCGCTTGCCAAACGGCGTAGTCGCCGCTGGCGGCAGGCGCGGCAGCGGCGGCGCTCCCCTGCTTGCCGGACATCTTCGCCCGGTGCGCAGCCCAGGCCGCCTTGTGCGCCGCAACCGCGCCCATTACGGCATTTTCCACACGTCAGCCGCCCCAACCCACTCGCCTTCCGCGTTCTTCAACTGGATCGCGTCGGGGTGGACGCAGGCGCAGCCTTCCGCCGCTTCCACAACGTAGTCTTCGCGGACAAACGTGAAGTCCACGACGCCCTTGTGCAGGTGGTCATCCTCCGCAACCTTGCGGCGGTAGCTGGACTCCTGCCAGTAACGCGACAAGTTGGGGAGTTCAGACAGGAACACGCCGCGCATGGGGAATTCGTCTGATTCCACGACATCCGTGCGCCCGAAACTGCGGCTGTTCAGCAACAGGCCGGTGGCGGCGCGCTCGGTCGCCTGATGGATTGTCGCCGCGCCCAGCAAGCTGGTGTTTTCGCGCACGATCAATTCATCGCCGATGAGGACGCGCAAGCCGGTGCGGTTGCGGAACAGCTTGTGCAGCAGCTCGTAACGCAGGTGGTAGACCAGCGCGTCGAGGTTGGGGAAATCCCCGCCTTCCCCAATCTTGACGGCGGAAACTGACCCATCCGGGTTCAGGCCCAGCACGTTTTCCGGCAGTTCGTTGATCATGAACTGGAAAAAGCCTTCGTTGATGTCGCGCAATTCAGGGTCGGCGCTGTGGGGTTCGGTCCGCTGGCCGTGCCACATCACTTTCAAACGGTCACGCGCCTGTGCAAACAGCACTTGCTGGCGGAAACGCTCGTAGAAATTCGGCAAGTGCGCCCAGGCGTCGATCTTGTCCCAGGTGATCACGCTGTCTTGCTCGACTTCATGGCATTCATATTGGCGTTGAACCAAGTCCGTCGGGTCGGTTGGGCGGCGCAAGGTGCCGTCAGCATTGGCGGTGCGGGTGCGTTTGGTGATGTTTCCCGGCACGCCGAATGCGAGGATGTCGCCCTTGACCTCGCGGACGGGTGTGTTGTTGACCAAGGCCAGGAAGGCATTGGACTGCATCACCCGTTCCTCAATCGTCTGGGCGGTGCGCGGCGCAATATTCGTGACCCGATTCGGGGCAATGCCCTGGTCACGCTGCAAGCCCTGCATCATGTTGTTGATGGCTGCACGGCCCTGTGGTGTTACATTGCTCATTGATGCCCCCTTAATAATCGTATTTGGCGTCGCCCGCTGGGGCGTTGTTCACCGGCGGGATATTGCTGGGGACTTCCTTTTTCAGTTCCGCCAGTTCCGCAGCCAGGGCGGTGTTCTGCGCGGCCAGGGCTTCGGCCTGTTCGCGCAAGGCTTTCATTTCCGGCGCTTCTTCAGCGGGCTTTGACGGCTCCGGCGCGGGTTCGGCTGGTTTCAGCGCGGCCAGCTTCTCATCCAGCATCCGGGCGTATTCCTCACGCTCGGCTTTGAGCGCGGCTTGCAAGTCTTCCGGGGTCATATCGTCCTCGACATATTCAGGTTCAACGGGTGGGGTGATGGCGGGCGGTGTCCCCACCACGCGGTTTAAGATGCGCTCCACCCAGGGGCGGTTGCGGCTGGCGGCGTTGCCGACGCGCTCCACAAAGGCGGTGGGGGGATGCTTGAAATTCTTGGCGGCGAAATGCCAGGCGTTTTCGGGTTGCCTTTTGTCGATGGCGGACAAGTCCACCGGGTCAATGACCGCGTCAATCAGGCCAGCCGCCAGCGCCTCATCAGCGGTAAACCAAGTTTCCTCATCTAGCATCATCTGCACAGCGGCGGCAGTTTTGCCCATCCGCTCCATGTAACGCGGGAGGATGGCCTGCTCATGCTTCGCCAGCATGTCGGCGGCCTTGCGCATGTCGGCGGGGCTGCCCCATGCCACGCCCTGGGCGTTGTGGATCATGGCCAGCGCGTTCTGCGCCATGCGGATGGTGTCGCCCGCCAGCATGATGACGCTGCCCATGCTCAGGGCGTAGCCCATCACCTCCACTGTGACGTGGGCGGGGTGCTGGCGCAGCAGGTTGTAGATGGGCAGGCCATCTTCAAAATACCCGCCAATCGTGGACAGCTTGACCGTGATGGATTCCACGTCTTGCGCGTCACGCAACTGTTGCAACACTTCGTTGGCGGTGTTGCCGTCCCACCAGTCGCCGATCACGCCGAACAGGTAGAGGTCAACATGCGTGCCGTTGGCCTGCATGCTGATGCCGGTCTTAGCGGCGGACGGGAGTTGTAGTGCTTTGCTCATGGCAGGCACATTAGCAGCCACGCCCCGCGCACACGGCGCGGAGTTTCAACCCGCGCCCGGCTGATTGAAACAATCCCCACCGCAGCCGCCGCCCTGCCCCGACAATGCGGGCATGAATGACCAGACCGCCGCCGCAACCGCCGCCAGCAGCCGCTACGACGCGGAGACGGTCGAGGCTGCCCGCGCCGCATGGGTCAGCGGCGAGCCGGTCAGCAGCATCGCCAAACGGCTGGGGCTTAACTCACGCCGCGTGTTGTACCGCTGGCGCGACCATTACGGTTGGGACAACCAGCGGCCGCCGGAATCAGCCTTGGTCAGCACCACCCGCCGCTACAACGCCCTGATCGACGCGGACGCCAAGTCGGCGGCGGACTGGGAGGAAATCCTCAAGCTGGCCGACCTGATCCTGCGGTTTGAGAAGATGGAGGCGGTGCGCAACGGCGAACCGGTCGGCCCCGGCAGGCCGATGGGGGTGAAAAATGGCGAAGGCAAGGCCAAAAAGCGCAAAAAGAACGATGTTTCCCATCTGACGGAGGCGGATTTCGCGCGCTTTCTGGCGGGCTTCGCCGCCGACGGCAGCCCCAATGTTTACCCACACCAGCGCTTGCTGCTGGACGCGGGCAAAGACCCGCTGACCCGCCGCATCCGTTTCGTGCTGAAGGGCCGCCAGGAAGGCATGACCTACATTTTCGGCTATGAGGCGTGGGAAACGGCGGTGTCGCTGGGGCATAACCAGATTTTCATCTCCTCAACCAAGGCGCAGGCGGAGGTTTTCAAATCCTACATCAGCATCATCGCCCGCCAGCATTTTGACGTGGAGCTGTCCGGCAACCCGGTCAAGCTGGTCAAGGACGGGCTGCCGTGGGCGGAGCTGCATTTCCTGTCGCCCAACAGTTATGCGGACTCCCGCTCCGGCGATGTGTATTTCGATGAGTGCTTCAAAACGCGGAACTGGAAAAAGATGGAGGAGATCGCCGCGCCGATGTCCACCCTGAAGCAGTACCGCACCACCTATTTTTCCAGCCCGACCGCCATCAGCCACGCCGCGTATGAGATCTGGTCGGGGGAGCGCTACGGCAAATTCCACCCCGAGTTCAAGATTGATGTGGCAGTCCCCCGCCATGGCGATTGCGAACTGACCCACGGGCGGCTGGATGAGGATGGCGTCTGGCGGGTCGCCCTGACGATCCACGATTGCATCCGCATGGGTTGGGATAAGGCCGATCTTGATTTCCTCAGAAAAAAGACCCCTGACCCCGACTTGTTCGCCGTCACTTACGAATGCCAGTTCATTGATGACACCAGCAGCGTGTTCAAGCTGGAGGACATCCTGGCCTGCGGCGTCAATGTGCAGGAGGCATGGCTGGACATTGACTTCAACGCCGACCGGCCCGCCGGGAATTTGCCGTGCACGGGCGGCTATGACCCGGCGGCGATTGGCGACAACGCCTCAAAAGCCACGATGACGTTCCCCCGCAATGAAGCGGAGAAGTTCCGCCTGCTGCAAAAGGATGTGTGGCATGGGCTGCCCGCGCCGGTGCAGGTGGCGCGCATCCGCGCCAATTCGGAACGCTACAGCTATGACTACATGGAAGTGGACGCCACGGGGCCTGGGTTGTTCATCCCCTCCTTTATCCGCGAGTTCATCCCCAATGTGGTCGAAGTGCAATACAACCCGGTGCGGGTCGCCCTGATGATCCAGAAGGGGCAATCGGTCATCCTCGCCCGCCGCTTTGAATACGATGAGGACGACCAGACGCTGCCGCTGGCGTTCCTCACGATCTACATGCAGGGCAATGAAAACGGCGTCGTCAAATACGCCAGCCGTTACAGCAAGAACGTCGGCCACGGCGATGAAGCCTGGGCCTGCCTGCACGCCTTCATGTGCGAACCCCTCAACCCGGCCCAGTCGGGCAATTCGAGATTTTCTGTCCATGAGTAAAACCACCACCTACGCCCCTCCTGCCACTGAAGCCAGTTCAGCGGTGGTCGCCAACCGCTGGGGCGACCCTGAGTCGGCGCTGGAAGCCAGCCGCCTGGAGCTGGTTTACGGTTCCCAGCTTGCCCATAACGGGCAGTATTATGAACCGCCCATCCCGTTTGAAGGGCTGGCGCGGCTGCGCCGGGTGAACCCGCACCATTCGCCGCTGCCGGAATTCGTGGCCAACTGGGTTGTCCGGTACATGAAGCCGCACCCGCTGATCCAGCGGCAGGAACTGCGGCGGATGCTCATCGACTACGAAACGACCGGGAACGGCTTCCTGCGCCGCCACACCGATCAGGCTGGCCGCACGGTCAGGATCAGCCACCAGCCGACCATCAACACCCGCCGCGCCGCCGACCCGGCGCGCTATGGCTACCTGAAGCCGGACACGCGGGAATTCCAGTTGTTCTATGGCGTTGAAATCCTGCACCACGCCCAGCATGAGACGCTCCAGCAGATGTACGGGACGCCCTACTGGATCGGGGCGATGCAGTCGATCCTGCTCGGCGAGGACGTGCGGATTTTTCCGCGCCTGTTCTTCAAAAACGGCGGGTCAACCGGCGACATGGTGGTGACCTCCGGCCTGACCGGCAAGGAACAGGAAAATGTCGAGGGCATTGTCGGCAAGGTGAAAGGCGGCGGGCGGTTCCTGCGGATGGTGTTCCAGTTCTCGCGGGGGAAAATCGACGAAATGGTCAAGGTCATCCCCTACTCCACCGGCAGCGACAAGATCGATTTTTCAAAGCTGGCCAACCTCAGCAGCGACGACGTGCTGGATGCGTGGGGCATCCGTGCCGAACTGGTCGGGATGACGCCAGACACGCCAGGGGGCAGCGGCGACCTGGACAAGCTCAAGCGCATGTGGCACGAGGGCGGCGTCATCCCGCGCCAGCAGGCGTTGCAGGATTTGCTGGAGGGCGTCCTGCCAGTTCCGTTGGCGTTTTATGGCTATGACGAGCTGGACACTGCATATAGTGGATAAAGTTCTATTTTGCCGTTATTAATCATATATATTGTATAATGTGGCATAAACAAACAATTGGGGACAGGCCGATGTCGGTGAACCAGTATGACTATGCCATCGTTTGCCCGGGCAAGCCGGACAAACAGGAATGTTTGACCTGCCGTGACCGCAAAATGCGGATACGCGGCCACCACAAAGGCAAGTGGGCGACGGAGGAGAACAGCGGCGAATGGGTGCAGCGCGTGTATGTCACCCCGCCGTGCATGGCGCCGCTGCTGATCCGCCGCGAGGAGCGGTTGAGTGAATGCCGCACCGGGGACGGGATGCACACAACGTTCCATACCAAGCTGTTGCAACTGCCGATGGAGGGCTTATGAGCCGGTCACAAGCGGAGGGGATGTTCTGGCTGCTGGCGGGCGTCTCCATGTGCCTGCTGGCGGCGGGCATGGCGCTGGCGCTGGTGATATGGGCGGCGGCTCCCCAGGGGATTTATCCACACTTACTGCCGGGAGGCAGCAACTATGAGCGACGACTGGAAATGGCGGCTTGCCCGCGACTACCGGTACGAAACCGGCCTGGCCGTTGACTGCCCCGCCGGGGCAGCCAGCCTGCAATTCGGGGATGGCAAACAGACTTGGCTGACCATCGACGCCGACGGCGCGGTGACGGTCAGCGCCGGTTACGCCTGGGATGGGTGCAGCCCCAAGTTCAAGGTTTTCAATGTTGTGCTGGGGACGCCGGATGGCGCGCCCAACCCGCAGACGGGGCGGCCTTACACGTACTTCGCCAGCCTGGTGCATGACGCGCTGTACCAGTTCATGGATGCGCCTGGCTTCCCGTGGACGCGCGCGCAGATCGACGCGGTTTTCCTGCAAATCCTGCGGGCTGACGGCTGGTGCTGGGCGGGCCTGTACTATGCCGCCGTCCGCTACGCTGGCGGCGCGTACCGCTGGATCAACCAGTGGAGGATGTTCGCATGAGCTTTAGCCGTGAACAGTATGCTGCCGCCGCCGAGACGCTGGGGTGCGAGCCTGAAATGATTGAGGCGGTTTGCGAAAAGGAAGTGTCCGGCAAACAGGCGTTTTTCACACAGGGGGGACGGCGTATACCCAAGATTTTGTACGAGCGCCATAAGTTCTGGGAGCTGCTGGAGGAGCGTGGCCTCAACCCGCGCCAGTTGCTGGCCTCAACCCCGGACATGGCCGACGTGCTGGCGCCCTCGCCTTACAAACGCTATGGCCGCTACATCGCGCAATATGAGCGCCGCAACAAGGCCATCACCGTGGATCGGGAAGCCGCCTTCGGCGCGTGCAGCTACGCCAGTTTCCAGATCATGGGCTACCACTTCGCCAGTTGCGGCTACCCCAGCGCCGAGGCGTTTGCGGAGGCGATGGAAAACACGGACAACCACCTGCCCGCGTTTGTCGCGTTCATCAAGGATCAGGGCTTCGCCAAATACCTGCAACAGCGGGACTTTGAGGGCTTCGCCAAGCACTACAACGGCGCGTCCTATTGGAAAAAAGGCTACCACATCGAGCTGGCGCGCATTTACCAGCGCATCCTGGCGCGCAACCTGCCGAAACACGACAGCGCGGTCATCGCCGCCGTGAAATCCGCCACCGTGCAACGCGCCGGAGCCGCCGTGGCCGCCGCTGCGGCACCTGCCGCCCCGCTGGCCTTGGATATGGGGAGCGTCAATGGCCTCATCCAGCAGTTGCAGGGGATCGCGGATTCCGGCAATGGCGTGATCAACACCGTGCAGGCGCTGCACCAGCAGGCGGAGGCGGTCAGTGGGCAGCTGGGCTTTGTCGCCAACTGGCTGCCGTGGCTGTCAGGCGGCTGGACGTTGCTGCTGCTGGTGATGTTCGCCCTGGTCGTGCGGCGGTATCTGCATGATCGGGGGTATGTGGCGTGATGGCTATGGCTGTGTTGATCTGATTACAGGCCGCCCCTGTTACCTGACCCGGCTCATGCCGGGCTTTTTTTGCCCTGGAATTGCCGCCAGAAGAAAATTTGGAGAGTGAGGTGCATAAACTAGTAATTATAGTAACCGGATGCCAAAAGCATATATAAGGCAATGATTGATAAGGTGTTTTCCGGTTACTAAAAAAGGTAATCGGATAGTAATCGGGTTACTACTGCCAAAAAAATATAAGCAAAAACATATAGTTAATGGCAAGGCCGATTACAAGCGCAAAAAGGTGACTGGTTACTATCCGATTACCTTTTTTAGTAATCGTTAACTCTATGAAAATAAAAGGGAAAAACAGGCAAATTACCAGAATTACTATAATTACTAGTTTTCTCACCTATACCCAACATTTTTGAAATTTTCCGTCATCGCTACGGATTGGCCAACAACTGCCCTTCCTGATGCCGTTGCCGGACACCACGCCCTATTTTCGTCAGACTTTCGTCAGAGTTGCTGTTTTTTTGTTCAGTGTGATTTTTATAAGTGCTTGATTTTATTGGCAGCCCCAACAGGAATCGAACCTGTAGCTGCCCCT
>NZ_JAYMYJ010000101.1:0-11263 GCF_035668035.1 Candidatus Thiothrix phosphatis
CTCATAACCCCTCATGGGGATTCGTAACGCCCGATTGCAAGCCAGACTCAGGGGACATGCTTGCAATCAGGCCTGCTAAAAATACCATGGATGGAAACAGAATGCTCATCAAAGGTGGGTAGGATTCACTTCAGTCAGGGTCGAAGTTGGCGGCTACAAAACGGTAAAATCGCGGCGATGGTCATTCAGCGGGGTGCGCTTCAGTTCGCCTTTGCCTGAGTCGCTTTTGGCGAGCTGGCAGACCTCAATGTTCTGCCGGTTGGCGGCACGGATTTCCGTCACCCGATCCCCCGGCACCATCAACCGGCTCAACTCGCGTTGCAGGCTGATCGCCTGCGCCTCGGTGATGTCGCCGGTAAACACCGAATACTGCTCATGGTTCAGATAGCGCCGCAACAGCTTTTTGAACTTGTCGGTGCGCTTGGCCTCCACATCATAGGTCACCAGCATGAACATCTACACTCTCCGCTTGAAGGACTCATATTCCGCCACCCCCAGCACCTCACGCTCCAGCGCCAGCGCCTCGCGGTAAAGCCAGTTGCGGAAACTGCGCCCCTGGTACTCCTCCTCCAGCCGCAAGGAGAATTGCTCCGCCACCTGCCGCCGCCCGGTGTCGCTCAACAGGCACACATTGTCATGCTGCTCAAACCAGTTGGTGTCGACCATGCGCCGCTGCACCATGCGGAAAATCAGCATGTCGGCCAGCACCGGCTTGAACGGCTCCGCCAAGTCCAGGCTCAGGGAAGCCCGCCCATACCCCGGCGCATGCAACACACTGAAGGTTTCCTCCAAATGCGTCTTGCTGATTTCATGCCGCGCCACCGTATACACCAGTTGGTTGAGGAACGACAGCAAGCAATTGACCGGATTGTTCGGCGGACGCCGCACCCGCTTGCCGAAATCCAGCTCCGCATGGATAGCCCCCCACGCCGCGTAGTAATACTGGTGCAACTGCCCCTCAAGCCCCATCAGGCTGTTCACATCCTCCGCCTTGGGAAGCTTCGCCAGCAACGCCTGCATATCCGCCACCGGCTGCTTCATCGCCTCATTGCCCCGGTACTGGTAGTAACGCAAGTTGGCCTGCATGTTATGCCCCGCCCCGCGCACGATCTCACGCGCCACCGCCATCCGGCGGGTGTCATCCAGCAACAGCTCCGCCTGTTTCAGCTTCACCTTGCCCGCCGGGTTCTTGTCCGCCGGTTCAAACGCCCCCTTGAAATAACCGTAATAATCGAACACCGACAAGCGCACGCCGTGTTTCCCGCACAACCCCAGCAGGCGCGAATTCAGGCGGCTTTCCGCCAGCAGCACCACATGCGACAGCTTCTCAATCGGCAGCGAGCGTTTCTGCTCCCCCACCTTGATTTGCAAGGTGTTCTCGTGTTGGCGCAACTGCGCCTCTTTGGATATGAACAATGTTTCCATGCATCTTCCCATTCTATTGAAGTAGGCCCCTCCCCTGATAAGGGGAGGCTGGGAGGGGTTTCTTCTCAATCAAACCCGCAAAATGCCGCCAGCGAACAAGTCTGGCACAACGGAATGCGCCGCGCGGCGGGCGCGCTTTCCTGCCCTGCCAGTTGCTCCAGCCGCACCGAGGCATCCCATAACGTTTGCAGGCGTTTGGCATCCAGCGCCACCTCCCGCTTGCGCCGCGAAGTCAGCACATGCGTATAAGCCTGCCAGCACTTGCCGGTGGCGATCGACAGCATCAGCGCATAGAACGCCGTCTGCTCACTGGCAGCCTCCACCGCCCCGCCGCTGCCCTTGTTCTCAAACACCACGTTGTTGTCCCAATCGATCCGGTCAGGGGCCAGCCCAAACAAACCCCGCACCGACTGGTCCCGCTGGTAGCTGGCGGCATGCAGCGCCGTGCCGGTCTGCACCCGTGAATGCCATTGCGCAAAATTCACCTTGTGCAAATACATCCACGCCCGCCGCTCACACAACGCCACATGCTGGAAATGCAACCCATGCAGGTTGAGGCGCTCAACCCGCTGGTAGAACGCCTCCGCCTGCGGCCAGTGGAAAGCCTCTGACATAACGCTGTTCACAGCACCAAACTGGCCGCTGAGGCCGCCAAATCCATGTCGCCACCGGGAACCAGCCCCGTCAGACTGACCAGCTTTTCAGCCGCTTGCATTGCTTCGGGATGGTCTTCCCAGGCCGCTTCCGCATCCATATCCCGCCGGTCTTTCAGGCGTTGCAGCCACTCCCGCAGCAAGCTGTTCCCGGCTTCCAGATCCAGCGTGCGGCTGGTATGCGGGAAATACACCGTCAGCTTGCGGCTGGCGCGGTTTTTCTGCTCCAGCAATTCGTCATCCAGCTCACCCGGCAATTGGAAATATTCCCGCTCCTGCGCATCCAACTGTGCGGGGTAACGCTGCATCACCGCCGTTTCCCGTTCCAACCAGACCCGATCCACCTGCAAACGGCGGCCATCGCCCTCAAGCACCCCAACCCGCTGGCCAATGTCCCGCAGGTTCAGCGCTTGTGCAAACAGCCGTTCCCGCCAAGCCGTCGCCGCCTGCTGGTAATAAGCATCGGCTTCCAACGCGGCAAACTGTTGCAGCAACACATACAGATGGGAACCTCTAAAAACCCACATTATTGTCAAATTCGACAACGAATAATCAATAACTTAACATGGTTATCCACAGGTTTTTAGAGGTTCCCAGATGTTTGCTGCTGGCGGGCTGATGCTGCAACAAATGTTCGCGCCGGTGCGCCTTGCTGCTCTTGTGGCGCAGCAACACCTGCCAATACAAACCACTGGCGTACACCGCCTGTTGCGGCAGGGAACCGAAATACAAGGTGTCGCTATCTTCCCGGAAACACGCCTGCACACTCCGACTCAGCACCCGGCTCAACTCCTGGATGGAAACCGCCTTGCCATTGTGCGCATCCATCCAGTTGCACAACTCGCGCAACCACGGGTGGCGTTCCTGCAAGCGGCTGTCGGTACGCACCACCACCGCGCCATCTTCCCCCCGCCGCGCCGCCCGCCCATAACGTTGCAGGAAATTCATCGGCGCAAACCCTGGCTCCATCAGCATCAGGTTGGCGGCGCGGAAGGTCACGCCCACCTCCACACTGGCGGTCGCAACCAACACGCTAAAATCATCCGGGTCTTGCTGGCGGCCAGCATGGTAACCGTAACCCGACTGGTTATTGCCGCCACTGTCATCGATGCTGTTGACCACCAACACTTGGGCGGCGGGAATCCCCACGCTTTGCAACAAACGGAGCAAATCAGGCAACTGCCGTTTCAGGTCAGCCAGCGCATTGTAGATAATCACCACCTGCCGGTTTTGCCCAACCTCCGCCCGCACTTGCTCCAGGTGCTGTGCCAGCACAGTGGGCATATCCGGCAAGGTTTCCAGCCGCAGCGTGACATCCCCGTGCAAAGGCCGCCCTTCTGCGGTAATGCTTTCGTGCAATTCCATCATCCGGTCTTCCGGCACGCCCAGCTTGATCAGCACCGGCTTAATGTCCAGCGGCGTGGCGGACAACAGGCTGACTTTCGCCACCCCATAACCCGCCGGAACGGTTCCTGCCTCCTTCCCCCCTTGCGGGGGAAGGCCGGGATGGGGGAGGTCAACACTCACCAACTTGGCAAACAGCGCCGCCAGACCAAAGCCACGCGCTTCAATGGTGTGGAATTCATCGAACACGATATGGTCGAAATCATCCAGCACATCAAACACGCTGAAACCCGACTGCCCCTTGTCCAAGTAAGCACGGTGCAACAGCTGGCTGACCACTTCCGGCACCGCGATGATCATTTCACCGCCGGAACGGGTGCCATCCAGAGCCTGCACCTGCCGTACCCGGTAGCCGCGAATGTTTTCCACCCCCTGTTCCCGCAATACGGCGGTCTGGTCGGAACTCCAGATTTGCACCTTGCGTTCGGCGTTGGCTGCTTGCCACCCGCTTTTCACCAGTTCGTCGATCAGCCCTGCGGCAATGTTCTGCGCCAACCGGCGGGTCGGCACAATGAACAGGATGCGCTGATCCCGCAACAGCGCTTGCTGGAAAGCGTAGGTTTTACCAGCCCCGGTGGGCGCATCCACAATCCGCACCCGGCGGGGTTCATCCAGCAACGCCTGTTGCAAGGGCGACAGGCCGTTTTCCAGTTGGGCGACACAATGCCGGGCGACGCTCAGTTCCATTGCTGCACCTCCTGCAAGGCTTGCTTCACCGGCATCCTGGCGGTCAGTTGCAGGCCATACAGCAGGTAACGTTCCACCGGCAATTCCCGCGCAAACAGGGCGGCGGTCGCCGCGTTCAGGCGCACCTGTCCAATGTCAGCCCTACGCAGGCGCAACATGCCGTTACGGTGCAAGCCGATACGGATCACCAGCTCATCCTCACCGCTGTAGGCAAAGGGGTCAAAACCGAACAACGCCCCCTGAAACACCACCCCTGGCGGCACTTCCTGGGTGAAGAAATAGGTCTTCAAATTGCCACTGCTGGTCACCGCATACAGGCGTTGCGGCATACCGCCCTCCTCCTCCAGATTCAAACGGCGCGCCACTGGTGGCAACAAACGCGGGGCGTCAGTCGCCAGCACGGATGCGCGCCAAGGCATCGCCTCCAGGTCGCGGCGGTAATCCTTTTCCGGCAGGCACACGGTATTGCGCATCATGCCCAGGCTGGCGGCCAGCCCAAACATGAGCGCCTGGTCACTGACCAGTTCCGGCAGGGTCGCCGTGCCGCTTTGCACCATCAGCGAGTGGTAGGCAAACGGCGTGAGTGTTTCCGCCTGAATGCCGGTGATGATGGGTTTCATGACGCACCCCTTACTGGAACCACTGGTCAAACAGCCCGGCCACTTTGGGCTGCGCCTGCTTGTACGCCTGTTCCAGCTCACTGCCGGTCTGGTTGAACGCTGCAACCAATTGCTGCTGCCAAGCTTCCACTTCCCCACCCTGAACCGCGGTGGCATGCGCGGCTTGCAGGGATTCATGCAAGGTCGCCTTCACCGCCATCAGGTTGTGGACATCATGACCCTGCAACACCCGCAGCAACTCGTAAGGCGAAGTCAGGGCCTTTTCGAATTTGTCCGCATACAGGCCCACCACATGGGTGCGGATATTGATGCCGGTGACAGAAGTCTGCCCGCCGTAACTGCCCGCCATGCCCACACTCAGCAGCAGGTGCTTCAGGCCGATTTCCGGCAGAACCTGCCCGCGCGTGCTCAACACCTGCACCATCAGAGTGCCGGGTTTGATGAAATGGCGGGTAAACAGGTTATCGCTGTTCTTCTTGTTTTCGGCATCGAACAAGGTGCCGTCTTCCATGGCGCGGTTATGGAAGGTTTCGTCCACGCACTGGTCTTTGGGTTGCAAACTGAGCGCATCGGAGTAGTTGACCGCCGCCCGCACCGGCAACACCCGGTTTTCCTGATTGGCGGAATCGCCGAACACCACCGTGTTCAAATCAAAAGCGGCGGAAGGTGCCTGCCCCTTGTACAACACCGTCTTGTTTTGCGGCAGTTTGCCGCCCACGCCCAGCGCCCGCAGGATTTGCAGGCCACGCCCCCGCTCAATGTATTTGAACTTGTTGGGCACGGCGCGTATATACAGGTCATCCAACCATTCGATGTCGGTGATTTCCTGCTCGGCATTGCGGAACACCACCGGCGCCACCGCCTCCCGGATCAGCACCAGGCTGACGCAGCCGAGGTTTTTCAGTTTGGGGTGGATATAGGCTTCCGATTGCTTTTCGCCCGTTTTGGTCATGGTGGTCAGGCCATCAATGGCAGCCAGATAAGTTTCCAGACGTTTCATCACAGCGCTCCTTATTCAGATTCAGTCATAGTGGTTGTTGGGTCATTGCCAGCAGCGCTAACCGTTTTCTCGGCTTCGCGGAAAGATTGCAGGAAAGCCATGCGGTACACGCTCCCCAATAGGCGGCGGCTTTTCTGCGCGGGTGGTCTGCCGTTCAGTGCGCCAAACCAGACCTCGTTGACGAACTGTTTGGCGAACCCCATACAAGCGTCCAGCAAAGCCTGTTCGTCACGTTTGTCCCGCGCCGCTGCTTTGCCCTTGCGCACCAGATTGGTTTCCAGCTCCCCGGCAATGCCGTGGATCAGGGTTGCCGCATCGGCTTGCCCTGCGCCGCGCAAATCCAGCGCGCTTTGCAGGCAAAGGTTGAACACCAGCATTTCCTCACTGGTTGATGATTGACCAAGCGGGCGGCGTTGAATGCGGGCTGCCGCTTGCCCCAGGCGCACCAACGCGCCGTCAGCTTCAGACATGGAATGGCTCCTTGGTAAAATTTCATGAAATTCCTGCTCCAACCGTCTGGCCAGTTGCTTCATCGCCCCGGCTTTCTGGTTGTTAGCCTGCTTCAGGGCATCGTGTGCGTAACACCCTGCCAGGCAGACCGCCTGAAAGCGGGTGCGGGGCATCGCGTACAAGCCCAGCACGTCGTAGCCCAGCCCCGGCGTGGAGGCTAGGGTTTGCGCCATGTTCAGGCGCTCAATCGCGGTCGGGATCTGCTCCAGGCGCAGTTCCCGGTAGCCCACCAGTTGTTGCAGCACGGCAGGCATGGCATCGAAATAAAAGAACGCTTTTTGTGGCGTCGGCAAACCCTTGAATACGTGGATAGGGCGGCCAATACGCAAACAGGCGGTCAGCAGCAAGCGCAGCAAATTGATCTGGTCTTCGGTTTTTTCCGGGATGCGCTCCAGCCGCGCCATGCGGTAACGTTGCCGGTAAACTTCCAACCCACGGTAACTGACCTTGCCCTGCTCCACTTTCTGCCGACTGAGGTCATACACCGACAAAGCGGAAAATTGCTTTTCATTATCCAACACCAGAGCGCCAAACAGGCCGGTGGTGACTGGCGATGAAACCAGTGTTGGCACACCCGAGGGCTTGCCACCCTGAATGCCGTAGACATCTTTGCGCAGTTTGTGCTCGGCCAGAGAAACGTAGCCAATCGGCACTTCCCCTTTGGCAGGCGCGGTAACGGAATCCGGTTTGCCTTCACGCCCGGTAAAGGCCGAAACCTTGACTTCGTGCAAACCCAGATTACCTGCCATCAATGTGCTGCTGGGGGCATCTGTAAACAGGCAGCGGCCACGGGCACCTTCGTCTTCCGGCCTGACCCGCGTTCCCTCCAACAATTGCTGGAAATGCCGTTGGACAGCCTGTTGAATGACAACGCCTTCGCCAGCGAGGAACTGGTTGAAACCGGCCCGTTCCTCAGTCCCTTCCAGCCATCGCTGCAAAATGCCAGTTTCACCCCAGACCGCAGCCAATGTTTCCGGGTTGGCACCCGCCAGCGAAACCACCCACAAACCCAGCAAGACCCGGCGCGACTGGCCATCTTCAATCGCCGCCAGCCATTCTGGCAAAGCCTGCCCCAAAGCCGTCATCAGTTGGGCTTCCCGCTCGGCATAATCCGGCAAACCGTTTTTCTTGTTCACCGTCAGCTTCAGGTTCAGCAGTAAAGCCAGATGCGCCGCCCGTAGAAAATGGGGTTCGGCAAAAGCGTCCAACGCTTCCGGGTCAGGGTACGGCGTACTGGTCTGCCCGCTGGCTTTCGGCCAACGTGGCGCCAGGCCCAGGGTACGCAAGCAGGCATCCAGATGTGGGGTCACCTGCGCGACCAGATCGTTACGCACCCGGAACAATTGCCCCAGCGTGCGGCGCTGTGCATCACGCAAGAACTCACCCAGACCGGCATGATCCGGCGTGCCGTTGAGCAATTCGGGCAAGCCACGGGTGGAAATGTTGATTTCCAGCTTGAACGGCAAATGGGAAATCAAGCGCCGCAAGCCGTCCTGTTTGACAGCTTCCACCTTTTCTTTCGGCAGCAACATGAACAGGCGGCCATCCTGATGGGTTTCCAGCAAAGGCGGAATTCCCGCAAGCCGCTGGCAGGCGAACGACAAACGCCGCTGCAATTCATCCAGCAAGAACGGGTGGTGCGGATCAAAAATATCCACCGTTTCCCATTGCGCCAACACGGGTGAGGCGAGGCTTTGTTCCTGTTGCAGGCGTTGGATAATGGCTTCCAGCCCGCCATTGGCACCGTGCTGCTGCCACAGGCCATCCAGCTTGTCGGCCAGTTTGACGTAGCGTTCCACCGCGTGTTTCCAGGCGCGGGGCGGTGGTGTGGCCGCCGGATGCCGGTAACGCTGCGAGTCCTCCGCCTGTTCGATCAGGAAACGGATTTGCTCATGGCTCAGTGTGATGTTTTCCGCCGCCAGAAAAGCGGTGACGCCATAACGCCCCATGGCAAGCTGCATATGCTCCAACGTCAGTTCCGCATCCCGCTTCAGTTGCAGCATCTTGTCCAGATCGTGCAGGAAACCGATGGCGGCGATCACCGTCAACCGCTGGCGGAGTTCGGTTTCCTCCATTTCCGGGTTATCCAACAACCAGTCCAGCGCCGCCAGCAACATGGCTCCACGCACCACCGACAGCAGATGGTCCAGCAGGGTAATGTTCTGGTTATGGCGGTAACGTTCCCATTTTTCCGGGTTGTCATCCCAACCACCCTTGCCGCTGATGCTCATCAGGTACAGGACGCGGACATCGATTTCCTTGCCCGAATCCAACAACTGCCGTTGCTTTTCACTTAAGGGCCGTTGTGATGCGCGCTCTTTCAACACATGCGTTTCCACAACGTCCTGCAGAAAACGCTGGTAAACAACCCCCGCCGCCTGATTGGCGCGCTGCATTGCCGTGCTCATCGCCCTACCCCCTCTTCAATCAGCCCCAGGCAGCCAAACCCGCTGCGGGTCTTTTCCCCGATCCCCGCATACCACGCCAGCCGCAAATCTTCTTCACTGCCTTCCAGCAACAGCGGGGCCTGCATGCCGACCACGAAACTCTTGCTCCCGTCCCGGAAAGTTTTCAGGTTGACCAGCACGGAATGTTCCGGGTTGGCGCGCAGGTACAGGGAATCGGGGTAAACCCGCAACTGCACTTCCCGCCCGGCCAGAAACGACAGCTTGCGGTTGATGGCCAGGCCCAGGTTGGCGCCCAGGCCATTCAGGTTGCGATGCCATCTTTTGCCTTTGCCAGTATGGGCGTCATCGTGCAACGCCAACGGCGACAGCATCAGGCAGCCGAGCTGGGTTTGCCCCGGCAGGATCGGGTCAGGCTCCAAGCGCAGGCTGGCGGCGGCGAAATTGACGCTGGCGGCGTCCCAGCGGCGCTTGGCGACTTGCGCCGGGTCCAGCCGGGAAAGCGCCCGCGCCAGACCACTGTCGGCGGTGGCAACCACCAGCCCATGCGCAAATCCCTGATGCCCCCGGTGCCAGCCAGTGGGGGCAAATGTCCAGGGTTTGGCCTGAGGCCCAATCACGTCGGTGCTGTCGGCGCCAGCGGCAATCAGTGCGTTGACCAACGCATCATGCAGGAGGTCATGATGGTCATACTGCTGCAACGGCTCCCCTTGCGGGAGTTGGAGGCGAATTCGTAACATGTGTTTCCCTTTCGGCCAATTTCTATGCAGAATAGTATTGCATAATATTTTCCACCCAATAAAGTTATTGAATGTCATGAAACGTGACTTGTTGCGGCGTTTCGCTTATATCGAAACCTGTCTAAACTGGAGCGGGGGCGTGACTGCGGTGCAATTGGGCAACACCTTCGGCATTGCCCGCCAGAATGCGCAAGCCAGCATCGAGGCGTACCGCCAACAGCATCCGGACAGCGTGGCTTACAACCCCTCAACCAAACGCCATGAGCCAACCAGCATGTTCCGGCCCCATTACATCAGCCAAGACCCCATGCGTTATCTGGATTACCTGCGGGGCAACTCGCTGACCAGCCATTTCTGGGAAGATGAAGAGTGGGGGCATTTGCCCGTTACGGATGTTTACAGCTTGTTCAAGCCGCATCTTGACGGGAACATCATCGGCAGGGTCATCACCGCCATCCGGGAACACCAAGTGCTGGAGATTTATTACCACTCCAAACTGGGCGGCTTCGAAAACTTGGCCATTTCCCCCAACCATTTGGTGTATGCCAGCGGGCGCTACCATGTGCGGGCGTACCATCATGAACATAACCGCTTTATTGACTTGGTATTGTCCCGGATGCTGGAGGTGGAAGCCTCTTGCGAAGATTGGGTCTCTTCGGAGGAAGATGCCCAATGGAACACCTTCAATGCCCTGCACTTCATGCCGAACCCGGCATTGCCTGAGAACCTGAAACGTACCTTATTGTTGGATTTTCGCTTGGAAAAGGGGGTTTATACGCTGCCAAACGTGCGGGTGGCTTTACAAGGCTATGTACGGCGCGAAATGGTGCGCCCCGATCCGGAGCACGGGATCGCATTGTGGGTGCCCGTGGATGCGCAAGGCTCCGCCACCCCGCCGGAGCCTTGAACGCGATGGGGGCAACCGCCCGCCATCAGAAGGCCAATGAAATGCCCGCCGTGGTTTTGGTGTTGGCTTTGATGTCGTGCTCCTCATGTTCCAGGAACAGTTTGGCGCTCTTGCCCTGCTTCGGCGTGCTGCCTAAGGCGTAGGTGACGTTGCTGATCACGGCGGTATTGTCCGCCGCCGCATTGGTCTTGTGGTCTTTTTTGAAATACGCCAGGTTGCCCGTCACCTTGGGCGTGAACTTGTAGCTGGCCCCCACCGCCGTCACATCGAAGTCCCCGCTTGGGGAATGCTTGTTCTGTTCCCGCGTGACACCCGCCTGCCAGCGCTCCGCCGTGTAACTGAGCGCCGCCGCCGTCCGCGTGTAATCATTCGCGCCAGTTTCGATTTTGGTCACACCGACCCCGGCTTTCACCCCCTTGTTGTCATACATGACGCGCCAGGAGGTCGCATCAATCGCCTTGCCATTGCCGTCGTTGGTGGTGACCAAGCCGGGAACCGCGTAGACGTGGCCGATAGATGGGGTTTTCCACAACAGAAAGCCCGGCACATACAAGGTCTGCGCCGTCAGATCGCTGCCTTGGTAGTAATTGCCATTGTTCGGGTTATAGACTTCGGTGTTTTCGAAAATGTCCAAATGGCCGTACAAATCCTTGCGCTGCCCGCTGTAGCCACGGCCACCGGCAATCACGCCATACTTTTTAGTTGGAATAGTGATCTGGGCAGTACGCAAGCGCACTTCCTTGTTGTCAGAAGACGTTTCCTGTGCGGCAATGTCCGAGAACTCGGCTTCCACATCATACAGCGCCTTGACATTGCCGTATTCCAGCGGCCCTTTGACGCCGACGGAAGCGCGCCCCACCTTAATCTATTGGGAAATCCCCCGGCTTTGCCGGGGAGACGTGCATAGTTTGA
>NZ_JAYMYJ010000102.1:0-2164 GCF_035668035.1 Candidatus Thiothrix phosphatis
GGCAGGCCTTCGGGGCACCCCCAGCGGGGGACCAACACTTAACGCAGACATAGCCTTTTTTTAACCTGTTGACAGGGGCCGGCTAATGGGTGACCCCGCTCTGCGTACGGACCTTCGCTAGAAATGTCGGAAATTTTTACACTTGCGTTGCGTTGCGTTGCGTTAAGCTGTTGTTCTTGAATGACATGTTAATCATGGCAAGATATTTGCTTCCATGTGACTGTTTGTCTTTAAAGAGGGGAAGGTTTAGACATGTTGGAAAAATTGTTCTTCAACATTGCGGCGGCTCTGCTGATTGCTATGGCGGCATCGGGGGAAGCCATGGCAGATTCCGCAATAACCGTTTCCGGCTACGGCTCGGACTTGCATGCACCCTATGGGTATCAGGATATCGTCTATTCGGGAGTAGAACGGCATGTGGCTACCGTCGATTCCGGTTGGTACTCCGTACCAGTTGGACTGGGATATGTTGGTGAGTATCCGGCTCTCTACTACGGCTACGGTCTAGTGCTTATCGCCGTAGGTCTTGGCCTTCTGTGCGTGGTTTTTCGGCGCCGCGCAGCAACCGATATGGATCAATCGGTGAATGGTGTTGAAAGCCCTAAGAAGCTCCGCCACATGGATGCCGCCAGTACCAGCGTTTCCTTAAGTGCAGCCTTGTTGTTGTTTGTGGGTTCAAGCGCAAATGCTTATGTCTTGACTATGGTAAACGATGGCGTTCCCTGGCGGTTATCTGGGTATGCTGTCGACGCCTACGCGTCCGTCAACCCAGTGGAAGGAACCGATACGTTCTATGGAACTCCGGGTTCCACGGCGAGTTCGTCAGCAGCTTATGCCGAATTTGGCCTTCAGGCGCAAGCGCAGGCGGGCCCCGGGGCTGTCCACGTTGCAAGTCGTGCAGGCGCTTCCAGTCTTGGCTTTCACAGCGGCACAGGTGCTGGATGGGATGGTTTTTTCACGGTGAAGGGTGGTGATGGTCGCGTGCTTCCACTAGTTGCTGAGGCCACATTAACCGGATCCTACGAAGCGACTACCCCTGTTACAGGAGGTTTTGCTCTTGCCGAGGTCGGTTGGCAATTGAGAGGGTACGGCGTTAATGAGGGGAGCGCCGGGGTATATGTTGTTCGCGGAATCCCACTGTTTTATGCCACAGGAGCAGCTGCAGAGAGTACGACAACAGCAAGTCTTCGTATTTGCCCGAAGGTTTCCATTTCAGGTGTGAATTCAGAGCTGCCTTGTAGCACAATCAGCGCGGCGGTAAATTCATTCCAGGGATTTTTCGATTCGCTGAGATTTGATCTTGAAGGTAGCTTAGCGGCAATCGGCTACAATCCCGATGAGGGAGATTCAATAAGTTTTGACTCGACAGTATCGTGGAATACAAAGCTTCGCGTTCCAATCGAGACAGTTTCTTCCGGCTGGATGGGATTCTCTGCAGGGACCAGTACCCTTGCCTATATTGATGGAAATTCTGAGTCGAATTTCGGATCGACCTTGAAGCTTACCGGTTTTTTTGCAGAACCGGAAGTGCTCGAGGGTTTGAGTAACCTTAGTCTTGAATTTGCGGATGGTTCAGAGTTCTCGGTTCACCCCTTGGATTTCAGTAGGCCAGTCGACGAACCAGCCTCTTCTTGGGCACTGGGCTTGATGGCGCTAGCAGCCTCTCGCTGGCAGCGGAGACGCAAGCGCGGGGTTACCCATTAGCGCCCCTTGTGTCAATAGGTTAACGTCAGTTCGGGATAACGAAGCCAAAAATGTGGCGCTAACCCATTGATGAGAAACGGATGATCGTCAACGTTGTCTTGATTCATTGAGTGCATGACCTGATCAACCCCGTACACGGAGGCCTCATCATGGACGATCTGACCGAGACTGACTGCCGGATGGACGACTTTTACGAAGCGTTCGAACCTCAACTCAACGCCCGGCTGCTGACCGATGGCAAGCGCCATCGGTCGAGGAAAGGCAGCCTATCCGTGCCGGAGTTGATGACGCTGGTCGTGCTATTCCACCAGATTCGCTACCGACAGTTTAAATCCTTCTATCTGAACCCTGTTGGCCGATACCTGCGTAGCGAGTTTCCCCGACTACCCACCTATCAGCGATGTGTCGAGTGGCTGCCACGCTGCGCGATCGCCCTGGCCGCCCTGTTCGAGGAACTCAC
>NZ_JAYMYJ010000103.1:0-2134 GCF_035668035.1 Candidatus Thiothrix phosphatis
CGAAAAGTAAAATTTGTCGGTTTCCCGGGCTCCAAGTCCGACAGGCTGCTAGAAACCGACATCAGTCGATTCTACGGAAGCATATATACCCACTCGATTGCGTGGGCGGTGCACACAAAGGCGGTTGCAAAGGTAAGTCGTAGCCGGACTCTACTCGGGAACAACTTGGATTACCTAGTGAGAATGGGTCAGGATGGCCAGACTGTTGGCATACCTATTGGCCCAGATACGTCGCTCGTAATTGCAGAGCTATTGATGCAAAGGTGTGACGCCGAGCTTGCATCAAAGCTTCCAAAGCTAAAGGGCCACCGATTCATTGACGACTATGAATTGAGCTTCTACACAAGGACTGAGGCAGAAGAGGCCTTTCATATCCTCGAGCGGGTATTGAGAGACTACGAGTTGGCGTTGAATCCGAAGAAGACGCGGGTTGTCGAACTGCCACTGCAATTTGAGGCGCCTTGGGTGGCTGAGCTTAAGGCTCAATCCATAAGAACGTCAGTGCCTGGTCAGGCCTCGGATATTGAGGCGCTAATAAATAAGGCCTTTCATCTGCACAAGGTGTATCCAGATGAGGTCATTCTTAGTTATGCAATCGCAAGGCTAAGAACTGTCGCGGTGCACCCGGATAATTGGGAGCTATTTCAAAGACTGCTGCTGCTCTGCATTACTCCTGAGCCAGCAACCTTTCCCTATGCAATCGAACTCATCATTAAATGGGTCAATGCCGGATACGGACCATTGGTTCCTGAAATAAGTGAAGTAGTAAATTCCATCATAGTCACGCATGCGCCGCTCGCTCACTCCAGCGAGGTTTCGCACGCTCTGTGGGCTAGCATAAATCTGGGGCTAACTCTAACGCCCGAGGCGGTTTCTGCCCTTTCAAAGGCTGATGACTCCGTGGTGGCACTGATGGCTCTGGACTGCGAAAGCAGGGGCCTAATGACAACGACCTTAGACAAGTCGCTCTGGTCGACTTACATGACGCCATCAGGGCTCTATGAGGAGCACTGGCTGCTTTCATATGAGGCCAATATTAAGGGTTGGCTACCGACTGTTGGTGGTGGAGATCATGTTGCAGCTGACGCCAACTTTAACTTTCTGAAGTCGTCTGGCGTCTACTTCTACAATTCCACTCCCCTTGGTGCGTCGCCGATTCCGAGTCCGACACTGCCTACGCCTACTCCGGTATCTACGGCGCACTCACCGTGAATGCGCTAACCATTCGCTGCAGGCGCGACTGCCCTGACGGGCAGCGGCCTGAGCTCAAACGTTAGAGCTCAAGAAACACCATGTCCGACTTCCTCGACAGTCTCAACAAGAACTCAGGTGCCTTGAGCGCAGTTTTCTCCGGCGTTGTCACCGTCGCTACGGTGATCTATGCCTGGCTTACCTGGAAGCTGGTGGATGAGACTCGCAAGATGCGTCAAGCCCAGACGGAGCCCCGCGTCCAAGTCACGTATCGCGTGCGCGAGGAGTGGGTGAACTTGCTGGACATTTCGGTGAAAAACATTGGCCTGGGACCGGCCTACGACATTCGACTACACATCCGGGAGCACAACGACGTTAGCGGCGCACAGATCTTGAAGGAAGCATTGCTGAAGCTTGCCTGTTTCAAGTCTGGTCTTTCCTACTTAGGTCCTGGTCAGGAGTACTTTTCGTTTTGGACCAGCCTCGCCGAAGGCGACGCGACAAAGGTTGATAGTCGCCTTGTGATCGTGTGTTCCTACAAGTCCGCTACTGGAATTTCTCAGGTAGACGATTACGTCATTGATCTCTCCGAGATGAAGGGCAGCAGCCGCCTTGGTGAACCTCCACTGCATAAGATGGCGAAGCAGCTTGAGAAGATCGAGCAGCACCTTCAACACACCATTGGTGGTTCAAGGAGGCTGCGGGTTGACTCATTTAGCCAAGCTGATCGGGACGCGGAAAGAGCAGCGCTCGAGGAACGCATACAGCGGGATCGCGAAGGGGCGAATTGAGCTCTAACCAGTCGCTCGAGCCGACTCGCGTCGGCAAGCCGCCGCTCGCGGCTCAGCTTCAACGTTATACCGTGCGCGGTCACGATTGAATCTTCTTGAAGGTTTGGAAGTTCAGGGTCAATAGGGACTGTAGCGCCTTGGCGTGGATGGTG
>NZ_JAYMYJ010000104.1:0-1294 GCF_035668035.1 Candidatus Thiothrix phosphatis
TTGCCAATTTGCTGTCCGTGTTGCAGGTCTTCGCTCAGGACAAAAGCACAATCCTGAATTTGTGCGGCTGACAGGATCAGAGAATCCCACCATGAAAAGTGGTGGCTTTCCTGTATCAGCCATGCATTTTCCATGACCGTGCTGTCAACGGCGATGGGGTTCCAAAGCAGCAGGCTGCGGATGTCCGCTTGCGCCTCTTCGCGGGTCAGGCCGGGTTTCAGACGCTGGGTGACGGTCACGTAGAATTCATTCAGGGTCTGGACGCTGATCCTGCCGGAATGCTGTTGCCACAACACAGTGAGCCATTGTAGGGCAACGGCTTGTTTTTCTGCTTCTGATTTGTCTCGTGAATACACCAAGATGTTGGTATCGACAAACACCCTAGCGTTCATAGAGGGATTCCCGGCTGGGGTAGCGCTCGCCTTTGGACTTTAAGGCTTTGGGAGCGCGCGCAAGGAATTGCTGCATGGCAGCCTGATAACCATTTTCTTCTTGCATCCTTCGGCGTAGCAAGACACCCAACAGTTGTGAAATGCTGGTGTTTTGTTTGGCTGCCCACACGCGCACCCATTGGGCAACCTCATCATCAAGGGAAATGGTGACGTTTTTCATGACAAAAACTCCGTGCTACACGAATCTTGTGTTGCATGATAACGTGTCGGGGGCTGTAATGCCATGACGCAACTACCACATCAGGTCGTCCGGGATTTGATAGTCCGCGTAAGGGTCGTCTTCCACCGCTGCTGGCTGGCTGCTGCCGGTATTTTGTACCAGGATGCAGGCGGCGTCGCGCTGGGCGATTTTTTCCGCAACCTGTTTGGGCACGAGTTCGTAGCCGTCGCCGAACCTGACCAGCGCGATCACGCCATAAGCCAGTTGGTCTTGCAGTTTGGTGGTGAGGTAAACCTTCTTGATCGTGTTGCCATCGGCGAACTGATAGGCGATGTCGCCCCGTTTGCGGTCGATGCGGTTCATGTCAATCAATTGGCGGATTTGCGCCTGGATGGCTTTGTGTTCGGCCTGTTCGCGTTGCTGGCGGTTAAGCTCGCGGGAGCGTTCCGCCTGTTCCTGGCGGGCTTGGTCGGCCAGCAATTTGGCTTCGTCGACGATGGCTTCGCCGCTTTTCTGCGCTTTTTTCTTGGCTTTGGCGGTTTTCTGGTGATCCTGCTTGCGCTGTTCGCGCTCCGCTTTGCTGGCTTTGGACTGGTCGATCAGCCCGGCTTTAAGTAGTTGATCCTTGAGTGACATGAACGAACCCGCTTGCTGAAGGAAGGATGGCGGCAGTATACCAAAC
>NZ_JAYMYJ010000104.1:1394-10552 GCF_035668035.1 Candidatus Thiothrix phosphatis
GAGTGACATGAACGAACCCGCTTGCTGAAGGAAGGATGGCGGCAGTATACCAAACACGGTGATTTCCTGTCGTCGCCAGTTGCAATATCCTTGGGTTTTGGTTTACAGGTTGGACATATGCTGACGGACAACATCCACTTCCACTGGGCCAGACTGGAAAACCTCTCCGGCTCCCAATTCCACGCCATCATGCTTGCCCGTCAAACCGTCTTCATCGGCGAACAACGTTTCTGCTGCCCGGATGCTGACGACCACGACCTCCATTCCTGGCACCTGACCGCCCTGCATGAAGGCAAACTCGCCGCTTACCTGCGTGTGGTCGACCCCGGCGAAAAATACCCCGAACCCGCCATCGGCAGGGTGCTGACCACCCAAGCCTACCGCCGCACCGGCCTCGGCAAGCACATCATGCAGGTCGCCATCGATAAGCTTGCCGAACTCTACCCCGGCGAATCCATCCGCATCAGCGCCCAATCCCATTTACAAACGTTCTACGAAAATTTCGGCTTCACCGTTGTAGGTGCAGAATATTGGGAAGAAGGCGTTCCCCACATCGAAATGCTGTACACTCCCCCCGTATAAACAACACAAAACGTCATGTATTTGACGTTAACGTTAACCTCTTCTAGCATGATGGGAAAGGAGTGACTATGGAGCAGAAACTTTGGGGCATCTCCGAGCTGGCAGATGAATGTGGCGTCACCACCCGCACCATCCGTTTCTACGAAGACAAGGGGCTACTCCAGCCCCAGCGGGTCGGCAGCAATCGCGTTTACAACTATCAGGATCGCGCCCGCCTGACCCTGATCCTGCGTGGCAAACGGCTGGGTTTTTCGCTGGAAGAAATCGGCGAATTCCTCGCCCTTTATCACACTGAACGTGACCCCGCCCACAGCAGCCAGTTGCGCTACCTGCTGGAAAAAATCCAGGCCAAGGTCAAGCAATTGCGCCAGCAACAGCAGGATCTGGAGCAGACCTTGCAGGAACTGACCCGCATTGAAACCGAATGCCTGTCGCATCTGCAAACGCCGGAGAATGACTAGCCCCAAAGCGCTCACTCCGAACTTACCCCTCACCCCCCTAATCCCCCTCTCCCGCAAGGGGCGAGGGGGAACAAGAAAAAAGCCCTTCACCCCTTGCGGGGGAAGGGTTGGGATGGGGGGATGGAATAACACCATTGGGAGGAGGATATGAAAAGCGTTGTCATTGCCGGGTACGCCCGCACCCCGTTTACCCTCGCCAACAAGGGCGAATTCGTGAAAGTCCGTCCCGACGATCTGGCGACCGCTGCGGTCAGTGGCCTGCTGGCCAAAACCGGCGTCGATGGAAGCGAAATCGAAGACCTGATTCTCGGCTGCGCTTTCCCCGAAGGCGAGCAGGGCTTCAATATGGCGCGGCTGGTCGTGCTGATGGCTGGCTTGCCGCAATCCGTCGGCGGCGTCACCGTCAACCGTTTCTGCGGCTCCTCCATGCAGGCGATCCACCAAGCCGCCGGAGCTATCCAGATGAATGCCGGGAACGCATTCATCTGTGCCGGGGTGGAATCCATGACCCGCATCCCCATGACCGGCTTCAACCCGTCGCCCAATCCCCGGCTATACGAAATGCTGCCGACTGCCTACATCAGCATGGGGCAAACTGCCGAAATCGTGGCGAAAAAATATGCCATTTCCCGTGAAGCGCAGGATGCCTTTGCCGTCGCCAGCCAGCAAAAAGCCGCTGCCGCGCAAGCTGCTGGCAAACTTGCGGATGAAGTCATCCCGGTTGGCAAAGTGATGCAGGATGGCTGCATCCGCCTCGGCACGACTGCTGACGTGCTGGCTGGGCTGAAACCCGCCTTTGACGCCAACGGCACCGTCACCGCAGGCACCGCTTCCCCACTCACCGACGGCGCATCCGCCACGCTGGTATGCAGCGAAGAATTCGCCCAAGCACATGGCCTGCCCATACTTGCCCGTATCCGCAGCATCGCCATTTCCGGCTGTGCGCCTGAAGTGATGGGGCTGGGGCCGGTCGTTTCCAGCCAGAAAGCCCTGCAACGCGCCGGACTCGGTGCCAGCGACCTCGACATTATCGAGCTGAACGAAGCGTTTGCCTCCCAATCTATCGCCTGCATCCGCGACCTCGGGCTGGATGAAAGCAAGATCAACCTTGACGGTGGCGCTATCGCCATCGGTCACCCGCTTGGCGCTACCGGTGCGCGGATTACCGGCAAGGCCGCCGCCCTGCTGCAACGTGAAGGCAAACAGTTTGCGCTCGCCACCCAATGCATCGGCGGAGGGCAGGGTATCGCAACCCTACTGGAGGCTGTGTGATGAATATCCAGAAAGTTGCCGTGATCGGCGCAGGCGTGATGGGTGCAGGCATTGCCGCCCACATCGCCAACGCCGGAACCCCCGTCCTGCTGCTCGACATCGTGCCGGAAGGCGCGACCGATCGCAGCCAGATTGCCAAATCTGCCATCGGCAAAATGCTCAAGGCCGACCCCGCGCCGTTCATGCACAACAAGAACGCCCGCCTCGTCACCCCCGGCAATATCGAAGACGATCTGGAAGCGTTGCGCGATTGCGACTGGATTATCGAAGCCGTGATTGAACGCCTGGCCATCAAGCAGGATTTGTACCGCAAACTGGCGCAGGTGCGCAAAGCAGACGCCATCGTGTCGTCCAACACCTCCTCCATTCCATTGCATGAACTGGTGTCTGGTCTGCCGGAAGACTTCGCTGCACATTTCATGATCACCCATTTCTTCAACCCGCCCCGCTACATGCGTCTGCTGGAAGTCGTTACCACTGAGCAAACCGATCCAGATGCAGCTGATAAAATCCGCACCTACGCCGACCTGAAACTGGGCAAGGGCGTCGTGCCATGCAAGGACACGCCCGGATTTATCGCCAACCGCATCGGTATTTTCTGGATACAGACCGCGATTCAGGAAGCGATTGCACTTGGCCTGACGGTGGAGGAAGCGGATGCGGTAGTCGGCAAGCCGATGGGCATTCCCAAAACTGGCGTGTTCGGCCTTTCCGATCTGGTCGGTATCGACCTGATGCCGCATTTGATGCGCAGCATGAACCGCAGCCTGCCGCCGGACGATCTGCTACTGAAAAAAGCCAGTGTGCCGCTACTGATTCAGAACATGATCGAAACCGGCTATACCGGGCGCAAAGGCAAGGGTGGTTTCTACCGCCTCAACCGTGACGGTGGGCAAAAGATCAAGGAATCTATCAATTTGCAAACCGGCGAATACAGCCCTTCGCAGCCTGCCAAACTGGAGAGCGTGAAAGCGGCGAAAGAAGGCGGCTTGCAGGCCTTGGTTTCACACCCCGACAAAGGCGGGCAGTACGCGTGGAAAGTGCTGTCGCAAACCCTGCATTACGCTGCCGCGCTGGTGCCGGAAATTGCCGACGACATCTGCGCTGTCAATACCGCGATGAAGCTTGGTTACAACTGGAAATACGGCCCGTTTGAGCTGATCGACCAGTTGGGGGCGGAGGCTTTCGCCCAACATCTGCAAGCCGATAGTATTCCCCCCATCCCCGACCCTTCCTCCGCAGGGGGGGAAGGGAGTGACGAGCTACGAGGGGATGGTGTCTTGTCCCCTCCACCCCTTGCGAGGGGAGGGCTAGGGAGGGGGGGGATTCCTCCGTTACTGGAAAAAGCGCGCAAGCATGGTTTTTATCAACATGAAGCGGACGAAACCCTCTACCTGCAACCCGATGGCAACTATATTCCGTTACAACGTCCCCCAGGTGTTCTGCTGCTGGCCGATATCAAACGTCATGCAGAACCGCTGCTGGAAAACGACGCCGCCAGTTTGTGGGATATTGGCGATGGTGTTGCCTGCCTCGAATTCCATAGCAAGTTGAATTCCCTTGATCCACAAATCCTGGAAATGATTGAGGAAACGGTCGAGTTCGTTCCCCGCAACCACAAAGCACTGGTCATCTACAACGAAGGCAGCAACTTCTCGGCAGGGGCTAACCTTGGCCTGCTGGTCTTCGCTGCCAAACTGGGTGGTTGGGATGAAGTGGATGGCATTGTGCGCGCAGGTCAACAGACCTACAAAAAGCTCAAGTACGCGCCATTCCCCGTGATTGGCGCGCCTTTTGGTCTTGCGTTGGGTGGCGGCTGCGAAATCCTGCTGCATTGCGACGCGCTGCAAGCTCATGCGGAAACCTACGTCGGGCTGGTGGAAACCGGTGTCGGCTTGATTCCCGGCTGGGGCGGCTGCAAGGAAATGCTGCATCGCTGGAGCAGCAACCCCAGATTCCCGCGCGGCCCGTTGCCTGCGGTGCTGAAATGCTTCGAGATTATCAGCGTGGCGACGGTTGCCAAATCGGCGTTTGAAGCCAGAGATTACCTGTTCCTGCGCCCAACGGATGGCATCAGCATGAACCGCGACCGCCTGCTGGCTGATGCCAAAACACGGGCGTTGGCGATGGTGGATGGCTACCAGCCGCCGGAACCTCCCATTTTCCACCTGCCCGGCCCTACCGCGAAAGTGGCGATGGCAATGGCGGTCAGCGATTTCCGCACACAAGGCAAGGCGACCGATTACGACGTAGTGATTGCGGATACGTTGGCGACGGTGCTCAGTGGCGGCGATACCGACATGACCGATACCTTGAGCGAAGACGATCTGCTGGATTTGGAATTCGCGCAATTCGCCCAACTGGTGCGCAAGCCGGAAACACTGGCTCGTGTGCAGCACATGCTCGAAACCGGCAAGCCGCTGAGGAACTGACATGGAAACCTTACGCGGCAAAACCTTGTTCATTACCGGCGGCAGCCGTGGCATCGGCCTGGCGATTGCGCTAAAAGCCGCCAGTGAGGGCGCGAACATAGCCATCGCCGCCAAAACCGTCGAAGCGAATCCGAAACTGCCCGGCACCATCTACACCGCCGCTGCCGAAGTCGAAGCGGCGGGCGGCAAAGCCCTGCCGTTGCAGGCCGACATCCGCGATGAAGGGCAGGTCAGCAATGCGGTGCAACAGACTGTCGCTACGTTTGGCGGCATCGACATCTTGGTCAACAACGCCAGCGCCATCAACCTGAGCGGTACGCTGGAAACTGCCATGAAGCGCTACGACCTGATGCAGCAGGTCAATACGCGCGGCACATTTGTGGTGTCGCAAGCCTGCCTGCCGCATTTGTTGCAGGCACCGAACCCGCACATCCTCACGCTGTCGCCGCCGTTGGCGATGCAGCCCAAATGGTTTGCCCCGCATCTGGCCTATACCCTGGCGAAATACGGCATGAGCATGTGTGTGTTGGGCATGGCGGAAGAGTTTCGCGGGCGTGTCGCGGTCAACGCATTGTGGCCACGCACGGTGATCCTGACCGCAGCCATCCAGATGCTGGGCGGTCGGGTGAGGCCGGAGATGTGCCGCAAACCGGCCATTGTGGCGGATGCCGCTTGCTGGATTCTCAAACAGGATGCGCGCCAGCATACCGGTCATTTTCATATTGATGAAGAAGTGCTACGGATAGCTGGCGTGACGGATTTATCTGCGTATGCGGTTAGCCCTGATTCTACCTTAATAACTGATTTGTTTCTGGATAGCTGAAGATCGAGGGATTAAGATGACAGCATAATGACAACCCGGCGCAGCGGGTAAAGGAGGAGGAAATGGAAAAATTATGGCTGCGTAATTACCCGCCACAAGTTCCGGCGGAAATCGACATCGGGCAGTACGCTTCGCTGGCGGATTTGTTTCACCGCAGCGTCGCCAAGTACCGTGGCCGCCCCGCTTACAGCAATCTGGGGAAAGTGCTGAGTTATGCCGAAGTGGATACGCTGACCCGGCAGTTTGCCGCTTATCTGATTCATGGTGCTGGTTTGCAGCCGGGTGACCGGGTTGCCATCATGATGCCCAATCTCCTGCAATACCCGATTGTGCTGTTCGCCGCTTTGCGCGCCGGGCTGGTGGTGGTCAACACCAACCCGCTCTATACCGACCGGGAACTGGAGCACCAGTTAAAGGATTCCGGGGCCAAGGCCATCGTCATCCTCGCCAATTTTGCCCACACGCTGGAAGACGTGATTGGCAAAGTGGACATCCAAACCGTCATCACCACCGAAATCGGCGATCTGCTGGGCTTCCCCAAATCGTTGCTGGTCAATGCCGTCGTCAAATACGTGAAAAAGATGGTGCCTGCGTATCATCTGCCGGAAGCGATCGGCTTCAACCAGGCGCTGCGGCTGGGCAAGCAGTATGCGTCCAGCTACCAGGATGCGCAGCCGGGGCATGGGGACATTGCGTTCCTGCAATACACCGGCGGCACCACCGGCATCGCCAAAGGGGCGGCGCTGACCCACCGCAATTTGCTGGCCAATATGTTGCAGGCCGATGCTTGGACCAAAGGCTACCTGGAGCATGGCAAGGAAGTGTTCATCACCGCGTTGCCGCTTTACCATGTGTTCGCCCTCACTGCCAACGCGCTGTTTGCGATGGAGGTTGGGGCGAAAAATGTCCTGATCACCAATCCCCGCGACCTGCCTGCGTTCATCAAGGATTTGCAGAAGGAACCGTTCACCTTCATCACCGGGGTCAACACCTTGTACAACGCGCTGATGAACCGCCCGGAAATCAACGCTGTGGATTTTTCCCGCCTGAAGATTGCGTTGGGCGGCGGGATGGCGGTGCAGAAATCGGTGGCGGAACGCTGGAAAGCCCTGACCGGCACGATCTTGCTGGAAGCTTACGGGCTGACGGAAACTTCCCCGGCGGTGTGCATCAACCCCGTCACCTTGCAGGATTACAACGGCATGATCGGCTTGCCAGTCCCCTCCACGGAAATCTCGATCCGCGACCTGGACGGCAACGAGTTGGGGGTAGGGGACGAGGGCGAATTATGGGTGCGGGGGCCGCAGGTCATGCAAGGTTACTGGCGGCGTCCGGATGAAACCGCCAAGGTGATGCCGGGCGACGGCTGGCTGCGCACCGGCGATGTGGCGGTGGTTGACGGGCAGGGTTTCGTCAAGCTGGTTGACCGTATCAAGGACATGGTGCTGGTGTCCGGCTTCAATGTGTATCCGAATGAGGTGGAAGACGTGCTCGCTGGCCATCCCAAGGTTCTCGAAGCGGGCGTGATTGGCGTTACGGACGAACATTCCGGCGAAGTGGTCAAGGCGTTCATCGTCAAGAAGGATGAAAGCCTGACGTTGGAGGAACTGCGCGATTACTGCCGCCAGCAGCTTTCCGCCTACAAATGCCCGAAACAGGTGGTGTTCGTGGACACGCTGCCGAAAAGCAATGTGGGCAAGATACTGCGGAAAGAATTGCGCAAGCTTTAAGCGTGCGGGCTGAGGTCAATGGGCTTCCTGATAGCGCCGGATCAGTTGCAGGGCTGTATCCAATTGTTCCGGCGGCGTATGGAAATGTGGCGACAGCCGGACGCCGCCACCCCGCAACGCGCAGAATACCTGGTTGGCCTGCAAGTGGCGGAACAGTGCTTCCGCATCCGTTCCCGCCGGGCGGAAGGTGAGGATGCCCGAGCGCCGTTGCGGGCGTAAGTCGCTGAGGATTTCAATGTCCGGCAGGGTTTGCAGGTTGTCCGCCAAGTACGTGATTTTTGCAGAAACCTGCCGCCACACCGCTTCCATACCGATTTCCAGCAACAGGCCGAGGCTGGCGTTGAGGGCGTGGATGCCCAGCATGCTGGGGCTGCCACATTCGAAGCGCCGCGCGTGGGGGTAGGGGACAAAGCTTTCCGCGCTGTAATCCACCATATCCGCTGCCATATGCCAGCCGTACTGGGTCAGGCTGAGTTGTTCCAGGATTTCGCGGCGCACGTAGAACAGGCCAAGCCCTTCCGGCCCCAGCATCCACTTGTGGCCGTCGGCGGCGGCGAAATCAGCGTTGACGGCCTGTGCGTCGAAGGGGATGACGCCCAGTTGCTGGATGGCGTCGATGCAGAACAGGATGCCGTGCTGACGGCAAAAACCGCCGATTTTCGCCAAGTCCATGCGCAGCCCGTTGGCGTATTGCACGGCGCTGACGCTGACCAACCGGGTGCGCGCATCGCACAGCGCCAGCAGCGCGTCTTCCGGCTCTTCTTCACACGCAGTCAGGTCAAGCTGGCGGAATTCCACGCCTTGGTTCGCCAGTGACGCCCAGACGAAACGGTTGGAGGGGAATTCCTGACGGATGCCGACCACATTGTCGCCTGCTTGCCAGTCCAGCCCGTAGGCGACAAAAGACAGCCCTTCCGAGGTGTTTTTTACCAGCGCTATGTCGTCGGGTGAAGGGGCATTGAACAGGCGTTGCGCTTTTTCCCGCAAGGCTTGCTCCACTTCCAGCCATTGCGGGTAACGCAGCGAACCCTGGCGGGCGTTTTCTTCGGCAAATGCCTGGATGGCGTCCACCGTCACTTGCGGCCAGGGGGCGACCGCCGCATGGTTCAGGTGGATCAGGCTGGCGTGGACAGGGAATTGTTGCTTCAGGTCAGGCATACAGGGGGTTCCGGGTGAAAAAGGGTCAGCGTTTGAGTTTACCGCCATGTCAGGCCAACGCCCAGATTGTCACAATTGTCAGGCTGGGGCTGAACTGCTGATGAAGCTGTCACCACCTGACGTTGTTCTTGTCGTAATCTGACAGCCACACTTTGGCTGGTATCTGTGTAAAATTCATCATTTCACTTATTTTTCATATGGTTATATTGGATTGGCAGGGCTTGGCACAGGCGTTGCAATATATCCTGCAACCCGCCAGTCAGAACGGCGCAACAGCTAAAAAAAGAAATTTATCAGCAAGCCCCAAGAGGCAGAGAGCAGGCTTAAACATCAATAACAATAAAATGCCTGACCATGTCTCGACTCCTCTAGCCCCCGTCCACAAGACGGGGGTTTTTATTTTTGCGGCGCGTCTTTTCAGCGTATCGGAATCATGCCCGCCCGCCTTACGGCTTTTCCGGCGCGGCCAGCTCCAGCACTTCATCACCCATGCCGACGCTGGCGGTGAAGGCTTGGCCGGGTTTCAGTGTTTCCCAGCGTTTGAAATCCAACGGGTAGCTGTAGGTCTTGCCGTCCTTGGCTTGCAGGATGACGCTGTATTCCTCTTGCGGTTTGGCGGTGCGCTGCTTGTTGTCCAGCTTGGCTTGCGGCCATTGCGGCGTGTGGTCATCCCGGGAGAGGGTCGGCTGGCCGACCGGAA
>NZ_JAYMYJ010000105.1:0-66988 GCF_035668035.1 Candidatus Thiothrix phosphatis
ACGCCTGGGATGCCCAGGCCATGCCCATGAACGCCCTGAAAAGCGGCGAGTTCACTTCTGTGCTGGAGCTGGACTCTGGCCAGGAATACCAGTTCCGTTATGTGTACGATGACGGTTCCTGGGAAAACGACTGGGAAGCGGATGGTTACGCCGCCAACGGCCTGGATGGGGAAAACTCCATCGTTCGCGTCTAGGTGAAAATCGGGTATAAACAGGGGTTCCCTGTTTGTCTGTGAGGAACCCGTATGGCTGTTGGCTTCACCCACCCTTTTGCATTTGACCCCGCTTATGGTTATTCACCGGAGGCGTTGTTGGCGGTAAGCGCACCGCCGCCGCCCGCTGATTTCGCCGCCTTTTGGCAAGCGCGTTACCAAAGCGCCATGAGGATGCATCCACGCCCGCTCATTGAGCATACCGGCGTGGCGCGGAATGGTTTTGAGGTCTACGACCTGCGCTATTTGTCCACCGGCGGCACCGTGATCCGGGGATGGCTGCTGGTTCCGCAGGATCAGCCGGTGACGCGGGGGCTGGTGTTCGGGCATGGCTATGGCGGTTGCAGCGGGCCGGATGACCGTCTGCATCCGCCAGGGGCTGCGCTGTTGTTCCCCTGTTTCCGTGGCCTGTCGTTGAGCCAACTGGCGGCGGTGTCCAGTGACCCGTCCTGTCATGTGTTGCACTGCATCGACAAGCCGGAACACTACATCATCGGCGGCTGTGTGGAGGATCTGTGGCTGGCGGTGTCGGCTTTGCTGCTGCTGTTCCCGGCGGCGCGCGGGCATGTCGGGTATGCAGGCGTCAGTTTCGGCGGCGGGATTGGCGCGCTGGCCCTGCCGTGGGATGAACGTATCCAGCGGGCGCACCTGAATGTGCCGACGTTCGGCAACCAGCCGTTGCGCCTGCAACTGCCCACCGTCGGCAGCGGGGCGGCGGTGCAACAGTACCAGCAGCAGCACGGCCATGTGCTCGACACCTTGCAGTATTACGACGCCGCTGTCGCCGCCGGTTTTATCCATCAGCCCATGCATGTCGCCGCCGCTTTGTTTGACCCGGCGGTGGCGCCACCCGGGCAGTTCGCCATTTACAATGCATTGCCGCAGCCGAAGTCGCTGTTCGTGCTGGAGGCCGGGCATTTCAACTACCCGCAGCAGGTGGCGCAGGAACAGGCGTTGCTGGCGGAACTGGAGAATTTCTTCGGGCAGTTATAGGGCTGTCATTCCGGCATGGTTACCGTAGTGAGCTGACATTGGCGTAATAAGCGGCGCGCCATTGGGGCATGTGTTCATACCCCTGCAACACAAACCCGGTAAAGTTCCCCTGACCCCCACCAGGAGCCGCAGCATGCAAACCTTTGGTTACAAGATCGTCGACAAGAGCCATGAAGAAATCGGGCCGGTCGTCAGCGCCGCCATCGGCCAACAGCGCCCGCTGGAAGTTGGCCTGTATTTTGGCAACCCCGCAGCGTGGGAGCTGATCCGCTCCAGCCTGCGGGAGGCTTCCGTCCCGATTCCGGTCAGCACCCATCTCGATCACCAGCGCCTGAGCCTGTTCCATCTCGCCGGGATGGAGGGGCAGCTTCACCAGCAGATCACCCAGGCGCAGGAAATCGGCTCCACCTATTCCATTACCCACATCCATAACCGGCCAACCAGCCAACGCCCCGCCCACCGCAAGGCGTTGGCTGAATACCTGACCCGCCAGTTGCAGGTGTTGGAGGCGGTGTGCGCCGAACGCCAGCATCCCATCCATATCGAGAACACCTACCACAACCTGGAGTTTTACCGCTGGTTTTTTGACCTGGTGGAACGGTTGGAGCTGCGTCACATCCACCATTGCTTCGATATTGGCCACGCCAAAATCTGGTCACTGGAAAAATTGCCGCAGTGGTTTTTGTGGTTGCGGGAGTTGGCGGACAGGGGGTTCCGCATCCATTTCCACCTGCATGCCAACAACGGGCTGGAAGACCAGCATTTGTCCTTCGTGGAAACCGAGGCGACGGGCATGAACCGCGCCGACAGCTACACCCTGAAATGGGATTATTTCGAGGTGATGGCGGAACTGCGTGAACACTTTCCAGACAGCCGCAAGGTGTTTGAGGTCAAGCCCCGGCAAGCGCTGGAAAACATGGCGTTGGTGATGGGGCGGTTGGGGCGCTGATACGCAAGGGTCAAACGGCTGTTGAGGAGGGGCAGGTTCGGCAAATGCGACGGGAATATCACCGCTGGTATAGCGCCCGGCTGGGGCGCATGATGGAATTGCTGGTGTTCGGGCATGCGGGGGCGAAAGTGCTGGTGTTCCCCACCCGTGACGGGCGTTTTTACGAATACGAGCAGTTGCGCATTGTGCACCAGCTGGCGCACAAGCTGGAGGCGGGGCATCTGCAACTGTTCTGCGTGGACAGTGTCGACCATGAGTCGCTGTATTGCTTCTGGAAGCATCCCGCCGAGCGCATCCGCCACCATATCCGCTTTGAGGATTACATCCTGCATGAAGTGTTGCCGTTCATGCAGCACAAGAACCCGCACCCGTGCACCATCGCGCACGGCTGTAGCCTGGGGGCGTTCCATGCCGCCAATATCGCGTTCCGCCATCCGCACCTGTTCCAGAAACTGAGCGCGTTTTCCGGCCGTTATGACCTGACTTTGCCGGTGGAAAGCTTCACCGACCTGTTCAACGGCTATTACGACGAAAACATTTATTTCCACACGCCGACGCACTTCCTGCCGAACCTGGGCTGTGGCTGGCGGTTGGGCCATTTGCAGCGGATGGACATCGTGCTGGTGATTGGCCGGGAAGACCCGTTCCTGGGCAATAACCAGCATTTGAGCCATATCCTGCACAGCAAGGGCGTCCGGCACCAGTTGCATGAATGGGATGAACGCGCCCACCGGGGCTATTACTGGCGGCGGATGGCCCCGCTGTACCTGTAGCCGCCGTCCGGATGCGCCAAGGCGGCGTCAATGCCGGACGGTTTTGGAAAACAGGTGGATGACCAGCACCCCGGCGATGATCAGCAGCATCCCCAGCGTCGCGGCCAGATCCAGGCGTTCATTGTAGAAAATGATGCCGATGATGCTGATCAGCACAATGCCCAGGCCAGACCACACCGCGTAGGTGACGCCCAACGGGATGGAACGCAACGCCAATGTCATGAAATAGAACGCCATCCCATAACCAACCACCATGACGAATGTCGGCAATGGTTTGGTGAACTCTTCCGTCGCGCGCAGGGAACTGGTGGCGATGACTTCAGCCACGATGGCGAGAGCAAGATAAAGGTAAGACATAAATTCCAGAAACCGGGTCCAACAAAACAGAGCCGGTATCATAAAGAAAGAAAGCTTGTCTGGATATGTGGCATCCGGAATATACATCCGCAAAACCGCGCCGGGCGCAGTTTGTCATGTAATTGTCATATTGTGCAGGCTAGTATGCTAACGATAAAAGCTAATGGAACGCCGCCGGAGTTTTGCATGCAGAAATTCACATGGATCATTGCTGTCATCGCCGCCCTGTTGCTGGTGAAAGGGTTGTTCTTGGATGGCGGGAATGCGCCGCCAGCCAATGTCGACCCCGCCAATGCCGATTTGGTCATTGTTTCCGGCTCGGAAAACAGGGAACTGCAACCCCTGATCGACGCTTGGGCAAGCGATGAAGGCAAGAAAATCGCCGTGGTTTACCAGGGCAGCGTGGACATTTACCGTAACCTGCAACAGGGTGCGGCCATGCCTTACGACGCCATTTGGCCTGCCAACCATTTGTGGGTCGAACTGGGTGACACGCAGAAAGTGGTCAGGCATGAACAATCGATCATGCGTTCCCCAGTGGTGCTCGGCCTGAAGCAATCCATCGCCCGCCAGCTTGGCTGGGACAAGCGCACGGTGCGGATTCAGGACATCCTCGACGCCGCCGAACAGAAACGCTTCCGGCTGGCCATGACTTCCGCCACCCAGTCCAATTCGGGCGCGAGTGCTTATCTCGGCTTCCTGTACGCCATGGCGGGCTACCCCGACACCCTGACCATGCAGAATTTGCAAGACCCGTCCGTGCGGGAAAAGGTCAAGAGCCTGCTGTCCACCACCAACCGCTCCTCGGGCAGCTCCGGTTGGCTGAAGGAAGCCTTGGTGCAGCACCCCGACCGTTTCGACGCCATGTTCAATTACGAGGCGCTGGTCATCGAAGCCAACCAGGCGCTGGTGAAACAGGGGCAGGAGCCGCTGTACGCCATCTACCCACAGGACGGGTTGTCGGTGGCGGACAGCCCGCTCGGCTTTATCGACAAAGGCGACAAGGCCAAGGAGGAACTGTTCCTGAAGCTGCAACAGTACCTGCTTTCCAGCAAGGTGCAGCAGCGGATTGAAGGCATGGGCCGCCGCACCGGCTTGCTGGGCATGACGGTCGCCAATCCTGACAAGTCTGTCTGGAATCCGGCTTGGGGGATTGAGGCCGACAAGAACATCGCCTCCATCCCGGTGCCGCAGCAACAGGTCATCCAGGAGGCCCTCAACCTTTACCAGACCGATTTGCGCAAGCCCAGCCTCACGGTCTGGGTGCTGGATGTTTCCGGCAGCATGAGCGGTGCCGGGATCGACAGCCTCAAGCAGGCCATGACCACCTTGCTGGACCCGGCCCAAGCCAGTGAACACCTGTTGCAGCCGGGGCCACAGGACATTACCTACATCATCCCTTTCAACAATCAAGTGGAAGCGGTCTGGAAAGTGCAGGGCAATGATCCCGCCCAACTGGCGGCGGCGTTGCGCAGCGTGCAGTCGTTGGAAGCGCGCGGCGGCACCGACCTGTACGCCGCGCTGGTGACAGCCTTGCAGCAGTTGCAGCCTTATCAGGCCGACGGTTCGCTGTGGCGTTACCTGCCCGCCATTGTCGCCATGACGGACGGGCGTTCCGACGGCACCAACCGGTTCGCGTTCCAGGACGCCTTGCAGGCGTTGCCGTTCGCCAGGGATGTGCCGATCCATGCGATTGCGTTCGGTGATGCCGATACGCAGCAATTGCAGGAACTGACCGGGCAAAGTGTTGGCCGCCTGTTCCAGGTCAAGGGCGACCTGCCCGCCGTGTTGCGTGATGCCAAGGGTTACAACTGATGCTGAAACTGAAGGAATTATGGCGGCAGGTCGTGGCGGGCGTGTTCGCCGCGCTGGTGTTTGTCGCGGTGTATCTGGGTTTGGGGCTGGTGTGGTGGGCGGCCTTGCTGGCCGGTTTCGCGGTGTATGCCGCCAGCCTGCTGCTGATTGAGCGTGCGCCGGAAGACAGTGAGGTCTATGTTTTCGCCAATATCACCCAGTCTGACATCAATACGGCGGCGCGCCAATGCCAAGAGGCTGCCGAACAACTGCGCAAGGCCAGCAAAGCCAAACGCCTTGACGCCGATACGGCGACAGCGTTGGGGCGGATGGCGCAACTGGTGGATGACATCGGTGCCAATTACCGCGTTGACGCCCGCGACCTCAAGTACAGCCGTAATTTCACCAATCACTACCTGCCGAAAATCCTCGAACTGGTGGCGGATTATGTGGCATTAAGCGAGCGTGCGACCAGCGGCGCATCCCTGGAGCGTCTCCACCAAGTTGGTGGTGCCATCCGTGGTTACCTGCCGAATTTGCAGACCATCCATGATGCATGCCTGGAAAACGATTTCGAAAAACTGGAGCTGGAAACCGCCGTGCTCGGCGACGTGATGAAGCTCGCCGTTCCCGCCGCCAAGGAAACAAGCCAATGAGAAAGCTACTGGGAATCCTGATATTGCTGGCGGTCGCCGCAGGCGTCGTGGTCGCCACCCAGGTGGATTGGGGCAGCCTGCAACGCACCGCCACCGCCAAGCAGGACTGGGCGGACGTGAAGATTTTCTACGGCGGTGAGAAAACGGCTTTCCTCACTGACCCCGGCGTGCGGAAAATACTGGACAAATACAAGGTGCGCCTCAACGCCGCCAAGGCGGGCAGCATCGAAATGGCGACCCAGCTTCCCGTTGATGGCGTGGACTGCCTGTGGCCGTCCAACCAGATTGCGGTGGAGCTGGCGCGGCAGGCGGGCAGGCCGGTGCTGTCCGACACCAATATCTTCAATTCGCCGTTGGTGTTTTACGCTTGGCGGCCAGTGACGGAAGCTTTCCTCAAGACCGGCGTCGCCGCCCGCAACAATGGCGTGTTGACGGTCGACACCCTCAAGCTGGCGCAACGGGTGCAGCAGCAGAAACGCTGGAAGGAGGATCTGGGGTTGGATGTGTACGGCGCGTTGAAAATCTTTTCCACCGACCCGCGCAGCTCCAATTCCGGCAATATGTGGGCGGGCCTGCTGGCCAACACCCTGAACGGCGGCAATGTGGTGGCGGCGGCGGATCTGCCGAAGGTGCTGCCGGAAGTGCAGGCGTATTTCCGCGCCATGGGGTATATGGAACACAGTTCCGGCGACATTTTCGAAAATTTCCTCAAGCAGGGCATGGGCGCACGCCCGATCATTGTCGGTTACGAAAACCAACTGGTGGAGTTTGTGATCGCACATCAGGAATACCGCGATGTGATCCGTGACAAGATCGACATCCTGTACCCGGCACCAACGGTGTTCGCCAGCCATCCGCTGATTTCCCTGACGCCCAACTGCAAGCGGCTGGAGGATGCGTTGCAAGACCAGGGTTTGCAGGCGCTGGCGTGGAAGGCGCATGGCTTCCGCAGCGGCCTGCTGGGGGTGGGCAACAGCCCGGACGTGCTGAACGTGGGTGGAATCCCTGCCACGGTCAACCAGGTCATGCCGTTGCCTGAAGCGGCGGTGATGAAGCGGCTCATTGATGCGCTGGAATAAGCGGCTTAACCAAACTGCAATATAAGTTTCATGTTGCTGCAAACTTTCTTGCTTACATTGCGGCTCATCCAAGCCCACTCATAATGGAGATTCCGTAATGAAACATTTGAACATCAGCCTGATGGCGGTGGCAGTGGCCGCTGCGCTGGCAGGTTGCAACGGTAATGACGGCGGTAGCGCCTCGGATACGACCACCACCACCACTACGCCTGCCGCCCGCTCCATCAGCTTTGGTTCTGTTCCTGTCCCTGCCACGGAGGCGGAAAAACGCGCGGTCAGCGCCACCAGCAAGGCGACGGTGAATGGCAAGGACTACAACATTGGCTACAACACCATCATGCGCAGTGGCGACCAGGTCGGCGGAGGCACCTTCGGCTTGGTCTACGATTCCACCGGCACACCGCTGACCGCCACCGATGGCTCGCTGCGCGTTTCCGACGACAATGACTTTGCTTCCCTGCTGCCGGTCGGCGGCAAACTGTTCATGGTGTCCCACTTTGAAACCCGTCCGGCAGCCATGTACCTGACTGAACTTTCCCAGGACAAAACCAGCGGCAAGCTGACCGCCGTGCAGACCCGCAACCTGGATTTCTCCGCTGTCCATGGCGGCTGGGTGCATTGTGCAGGCAGCGTGACGCCGTGGAACACCCACCTGGGCAGTGAAGAATACCCGCCTGACGCCCGTGCGGTTAACCCGGCCACCGGCTCCATCGACAACGACAGCGAATATTACAATGCCATGGCGGCCTACTACGGCGGCAACAAGCTGGCGCTGAATGCCTATGACTATGGCTATCAGGTCGAAGTCAAAGTCAATTCGTTCGACAGTGCCACCGTCACCAAACATTATACGATGGGCCGTATCGCGCACGAACTGGGCAAGGTCATGCCTGACAACAAGACCGTTTACATGTCTGACGATGGCGGTAACGGCGTGATGCTGCGCTTTGTGGCGGACAAGGCGGGCGACCTGAGTTCCGGTGAACTGTTCGCTGCCAAATGGACGCAGACCAGCAAGGACAACGGTGGCGCGGCCAACCTGTCCTGGGTCAGCCTGGGCAAGGCGACCGATGCGGAAGTCAAAACCTACCTGGACAGCAAGCTGACCTTCGCCGATATGTTTGACGCCGAAACCGCCAACGCGGACGGTTCCTGCCCAACAGCGGGCTTTACGCATGTTGCCACCGGCAGCGGCACAACCGGCATCAATGGCGTCACCGAGTGCCTGAAGCTGAAAACCGGCATGGAAAAGGCCGCTTCCCGCCTGGAAACCCGCCGCTATGCCGCCCTCAAGGGTGCGACCACCGAATTCAACAAGATGGAAGGCATCACGCTGGATCAAGACAGCAAGACTATGTATATGTCCATGTCCTCGGTTGAAAAAAGCATGCTGGATAACGACAAGACCGACCTGGGCGGCCCGAATGACATCCGGTTGGACAAAAACAGCTGCGGCACCGTGTTTGGCCTGAAACTGGATGACAATTATGCCGCCACCAGCATGGCGGGCGTGGTTCCCGGCAAGGCCTCCACCACCGGCGACGCGGCCAACACCTGTGACCTGAACGGTGTCGCCAACCCGGACAACGTGACCTACATGCCGGGCTACAAGACCCTGATCATTGGTGAAGACACCGGCACTGGCCATCAGAATGACGCCATCTGGTCTTACAACACCGAGTCCAAGGCGCTGACCCGCATCCTGACCACGCCATACGGTTCGGAAACCACTTCCCCGTATTTCTACCCGGACATCAACGGCTGGGCGTACCTGATGGCGGTGGTGCAACACCCTTACGGCGAATCTGACCAAAGCAAACTGGTGGCTGGCTCCGGCGACAACCGCGCCTATACCGGCTACATCGGCCCACTCCCTTCCATGAAGTGAGCGTTGGCTGCTGTTTGATATAAAAATAAGAAACGGGGGCGGCTGTGGCTGCCCCTTTTTTTGTATTCAGGAGATGACAGGATGATTGACCGGAACCTGATGATCAGCGGCATGCTGGGTTTGTGTTTGTCGGCTTGCGGAGGGGAGGCGGACAGCGGTGGCACAGCAACGTCCGCCGCCAGCGCTGTGCTGGAGGATTTGACGCCGCAAACCCTGACGGCCAACCAGGCGGCCTACATCCCGCCGCAATGTTATACCCGCACGCTGGATACGGCGGGCAGGGCGCATAACCCGTGCATGACCTGCCATATTCCGCCCAAAGAACCCAATTTTGTGAATGATGGCGCTTTGCAGCTCGGCTATACGTTTGCGGAATACGCCAACACCAACCATTGGGGCAATTTGTTTAAAGACCGCAGCCAGCAAGTCGCCGCCATCAGCGACAGCGCCATCCTGGAGTATGTGCGGCACAACAATTACCAAAGCAGCGCTGGCAAAATTGATCTGGCGGAAAAGCTCAAGGCCGTCCCGGCGGGCTGGGACTTTGACAAGGATGGCCAGTGGTCGGGGTTTGTTCCTGATTGCTACATGAATTTTGACCAGGAAGGCTTTGACCGCACCCCCGGCAACCAGTACAGCGGCTGGCGGGCGTTCGCTTATACCCCGTTTTTGGGGACTTTCTGGCCGACCAATGGCTCCACGGACGATGTCATCATCCGCTTGGGGGAGCCGTTCCGCCGCAATGCTGACGGGCAATTTGACCTGCTGGCCTACAAGACCAACTTGGCGATTGTCGAGGCGCTGATGACCCGCCAGGATGTGCCGGTTGGCCCGGTCGATGAAAGCCGTTTTGGCGTTGACCTGGACAAGGACGGGACATTGGCGGTGGCGACCCGGATTGCATTCGATTGGGCACCGAAGGAAGGCCGCACTATGGCGTTCGTCGGGCAGGCCAAGGCGATGCAGGAAGCGGGGCAATTGCATCTGGCGGCGGGCTTGTTTCCGGAAGGGACGGAATTCCTCCACAGCGTGCGCTACCTGGATCTGGATGCGGCGGGCAAGGTCAAGCTGGCACCGCGCATGAAGGAATTGCGCTACGCCCGCAAAACCGGCTGGCTGACCTACTCGGATTTGGAGTCCGCCGCGATCACCGAGGCGACGGAAAAAGCCAAGTTTCCCGACCGCCTGCGCCAGTTGATCGGCAATGTCGAGCAGGGCATGAGCAATCGGGCGGGCTGGGTGTATCAGGGTTTCATCGAAGACCGGGAAGGTGCCTTGCGTCCGCAGACTTTTGAGGAAACCACCGCCTGCATGGGCTGCCACGGCGGCATCGGCGCCACCAGCGACAGCAATTTTTCCTTTCCGCGCAAGTTGGGCCATGACAGTTTCCAGCAGGGTTGGTATCACTGGAGCCAGCGCGGTTTGCAGGGTGTCCCTGAACCCAAACGTGCCGACGGCCAGTACGAATACACCCATTACCTGGAGCAGAACGGCGCGGGCGATGAGTTCCGCGAAAACCTGGAAGTCATCAGCAAGTTTTTCGACGGGGCGGGGAACCTGAACCCGGATGCCGCCAACCGCCTGCATGGTGACATTGCGGAATTGCTGCTGCCATCCTCGGGGCGGGCGTTGCAGCTCAACAAGGCGTACAAGACGATCGTGGATGGGCAAGATTTCATCCATGGGCGCGAGGCGATGGTCACGCCGCCAGGCAATGTCCATGAAAGCGTGGAAAGGGGACAGGAAACCGGGGTAAGCGCCATCATCAGCGGCCCGCGATAGCCAGCCGGACAGGGCGGCGCATCTGGCCGTGCCTGTCAACAAAGTGTCATGAAGTCCGATTAAGCTGGGGGCTTTTATTCATTTGGCGTGGTTTGCAGATGCGCATCCTGATGGTTTCCGACGTGTATTTTCCCCGTGTGAACGGTGTTTCCACCTCCATCCAGGCGTTCCGGCAGGCGTTGCAGGCCGCCGGGCATCTTGTCACCCTGATTGCGCCGGATTATGGGCAGACAGTGGCGGATGAGGCGGGCATTGTCCGCATCAGTTCGCGCAAGGTGGTGGTCGACCCGGAAGACCGCATGATGCGCATCCGCCATATCCATCGGCTGACGGAGGCGTTGCGGGCGGAGGATTACGACATTATCCATATCCATGCCCCGTTCGTGGCGCATTACGCCGGGCTGAAGTTGGCGCGCAAGCTCAAACTGCCGGTGGTGGCGACGTACCATACATTTTTCGAGGAATACCTGTACAACTACGTCAAATGGCTGCCCAAGGAATGGCTGCGTTATGCGGCGCGGCGCTTTTCCCGCACCCAGTGCGCCGAGCTGGACGCGCTGGTGGTGCCTTCCAGCGCCATGCAGCAGGTGCTGGTGGATTACGGGGTGGGGACACCCATGACTGTCCTGCCGACGGGGTTGGACATGCAGGTGTTCGAAGCCGGGGATGGCGCGGCGTTCCGCCGGAAACAGGAGATTCCCGCCGACCGCCCGGTGATCTTGTTTGTGGGGCGGGTGGCGTTCGAAAAGAATATCGGTTTCCTGCTGGAGGTTGTGGGGCGGTTACAGGCCCGAATACCCAATATCCTGTTGGTGATTGCTGGGGAAGGCCCGGCGGAAAAGGCGCTGCATGCCCAGGTAAAGCGGGGCGGGTTGCAGCAGCAGGTGAAGTTCGTGGGCTATCTGCGCCGTGATGGCGATTTGCAGGCATGTTACAAGGCGGCGGATGTGTTCGTGTTCGCCTCCCGCACCGAAACGCAAGGGCTGGTGCTGATTGAGGCCATGGCTTGCGGGACGCCGGTCGTCTCCACCGCCGTGCTGGGGACGCGGGATGTGATCGGCGCGGGGCAAGGCGGGCTGGTGGCACCGGAGGATGCCGAAGGTTTCGCCGCACAGGTTGAACGCCTGTTGCAGGATAAGGTTCTGCACGCCCAGAAAACCGAGGAGGCGCTGGCGTATGCGGCGTCCTGGTCACATACTGCACAGGCGGAAAAACTGGTGGTGTTTTATCAGCAAGTTATGGGTGGATAACCGCTTTTTCTGAGGTTGCAGCACGCAGCAGGAAGCCGCATCCTTGACGATTTCTATCATGCTTTTTCCTTAGCGGAGGATTCCCCTTGAACGACCCGACGCGACAAGCAGCGCCACCCACCCCAACACTGGGGCAGGCATTTTTCTACTGGCTGAAATTGGGTTTCATCAGCTTTGGTGGCCCAGCGGGGCAAATCGCCATCATGCATACCGATCTGGTGGAAAAGAAACGCTGGATTTCCGAACACCGTTTTTTGCACGCGCTCAACTACTGCATGTTGCTGCCGGGGCCGGAAGCCATCCAGCTTGCCATTTACATCAGTTGGCTGATGCATGGCGTACTGGGTGCGGTGATTGCCGGGGTGTTGTTTTTCCTGCCTGCGTTCGTGCTGTTGTCGGCGCTGGCGGGTGTGTATCTGGCCTGGGGGGATGTGCCGCTGGTGCAGGGCATTTTCTACGGCATCAAACCAGCGGTGGTGGCGGTGGTGCTGTTTGCGGCTTGGCGGATCGGCTCCAAGGCGTTGCGTAACGGCATCCTGTGGGGTATGGCGGCGCTGGCGTTTGTCGGCATTTTTGCATTCGGGATTGGCTTTCCCTGGATTGTGCTGGCGGCGGGTGTCCTCGGTGCACTCGGCGGCAAACTGATGCCGGACAAGTTCAAGGGCGGCGGCGGGCATGGCGCATCCGACAAGGCTTACGGTGCAGCGGTGATTGATGATGATGCCCCGACCCCGGCACATGCGCGGTTTTCGTGGCCCAGGCTGGGTGCAACCGTGGCGGTATTCGTCGCCGTTTGGCTGCTGGCCATGCTGGCGCTGGGTGGGCAACAGGTTTTGGCCGATATGGGCAATTTCTTCACCAAGGCGGCCTTCCTCACCATCGGTGGGGCGTATGCGGTGCTGCCTTATGTCTATCAGGGCGGGGTGGAGCATTACGGTTGGTTGAGCGGTGCGCAGATGATGGATGGGCTGGCGCTGGGCGAAACCACGCCGGGGCCGCTGATCATGGTGGTGACATGGGTCGGCTACTTGGGTGGCGTCACCAAGGGTGTGCTTGCCAATCCGGGCTCGGCGGGTGTGGCCGGTGCGGCGGTGGCGACGTTTTTCACGTTCCTGCCGTCGTTCCTGTTCATTCTTGTGGGTGGGCCACTGGTGGAAAGCACCCGCAACGACCTGAAATTCACCGCGCCGCTGACCGGCATCACTGCTGCTGTGGTGGGCGTGATCATCAATTTGGCGGTGTTCTTCGCCTGGCACACCTTCTGGCCGCAAGGGACGGCCACCGCACCGTTTGCCGGAACCTTCCAGTGGTTCCCGGTGCTGGTCGCCATTGCCGCTTTCCTGGCACTATGGAAATACAAGCAGGACATCATGCGGGTAATCGGCGTCAGCGCGCTGCTGGGGCTGGCTTATGCATTGATTAAGGGGACAATGTGATGATGGGGGCGGATCATTGCCAAGCCCCGGCAGGAGACGCATAGCTGGAATTGCCCGGTATGAGTTTTCCTGCACTGCCTGCTGTTTCGGGTGGAATTGGGCATCAGCAAAACACAAAACCACCTGAAGAGCTGTTGAAATGGGTGATGAAAAACACCTCACTTACTTGGAATGAAAGCTTGGCGTTTGGTGTACCATACCCGGCCAAATGCGTTGAGGAAGCTGTCGGTGTGTTGAATCGTTGCTCGGGAACATTGGTAAGGTACGGTCGGGTATGGGTGATTCTGCTGGGTGTGTTCATGCACCATCCGGCGCTGGCGGCCCAGCAACCACTTGACCAGGTGGTCTTGCAGTTGAAATGGGTGCCGCAATTCCAGTTTGCAGGTTATTACGCCGCCCAGGCCAAGGGCTTTTTCCGGGAAGAAGGCCTGGAGGTGACGCTGCAACCCGGCGGCCCCGAGGTGGCGCCAATGGTTGAAGTGCTGGATGGGCGGGCGCAATACGGCGTTGAGGCCGGGGAGCTGGTTTACCACCGTTTGCAGGGCAAGCCGGTGGTGGCGGTGGCCAGTATTTTCCAGCATTCGCCAGCGGCGCTGATGACGATGGGGAATTCCAATTTGCTGACGCCCCACGATCTGGCGCACAAGCGTGTCGGGATGCTGGTGGGTGGCCAGCCGATTGTGGAAATCGCCGCCATGTTTGTGAATGAAGGGGTGAAGCTGGATGCGCTTTCCTTGCAGCCCAACAGCATCGGCACGGATGCGCTCGTGTCCGGCAAGCTGGATGCCGATTTTGCCTACATGACCAATGACCCGTTCAAGAACAAGCTGGCGGGGCGGGATGTCCATTATCTTTTGCCCATCAATTACGGGGTGGATTTCTATGGCGACACCCTGTTCACCACGGAACGGCAGTTGCAGGAGCACCCTGAACAAGTGGCGGCCCTCTACCGCGCTGTTGTCAGGGGGTGGCGTTATGCGCTGGAGAATCCCGAAGAAACCATCAGCCTGATGTTGGAGCGTTTCCCCAACTTGCAACGCGATGCCCTGCGGTTTGAAGCGGGGCGCATCCGGGAACTGGTGAACCCGGACATCGTGCAGATCGGGCATATGAACAGCGAACGCTGGCGGCGGATGGCGGACACTTTCGTCAAACTGGAAATGGTGAACGACACCAGCAGGCTGGCTGGCTTCCTCTATGACCCGGAGCAAAGGCCGGATTATCGCTGGTTGTGGTGGGTGTTGGGCGTCCTGGGAGGCGCAATCTTGTTGGGTTTCGCAGGCAGCGGGGTGTTGGCTTGGTTCAATGGGCGCTTGCAGGCGCAAAATTCCCTGTTGCAGCAATCCATGCAAGAGCGGCGACAAGCCGAAAACCTATTGCAGGAAAGCCGCCGCACCCTGCAAAGCCTGATCGGCAACCTGCCGGGCATGGCCTACCGTTGCCGTTATAACCGCCAATGGGCGATGGAGTTCATCAGCGATGGGTGCGAAATCCTGATTGGGTATCCGGCCAGCCATTTCCTGGGCGTTCAGGGACACAGTTTCAACAGCCTGATCCATCCAGATGATCAGGATCAGGTCTGGGATGAGGTCAGCGCCGCTGTGGCGGACGGCCATGCCTACCAGCTGAATTACCGGGTCCGCCACCGGAACGGCACCTGGCGTTGGGTGTGGGAGCAGGGGCATTGCGTGGAGCGGGATATGCAGGGCGTCCCGCTGTTCCTGGAGGGGTTGATCATGGACATCACCCCGCAGGTGGATACCCGGCAGAAGCTTCAGCAGGCCAAGGAAAAGGCCGATGCGGCGACCCGCGCCAAGTCCATTTTCCTCGCCAATATCAGCCATGAAATCCGCACGCCCTTGACCGCCGTCACGGGGTTGGCTGAATTGTTGCAGCAGATGGAGCTGGGGAGTAAGCAGCGCGAATACGCCGAGCAATTGTTTGCGTCTTCCCGGTTGTTGCTGGGGATTGTGGAAGATGTCATGGATTTTTCCCGCATCGAGGCCGGGGAAGCCAGCTTGCGGCCAGCGCCGTTTCACCTGCCGGGCATCCTGCAAAGCGTGGAGTACGTGGTGGGCGAGCAGGCCCACGCCAAAGGGCTGGGCTTTCAGGTGGTGGCGCAAAAAAACATTCCGCCGTTTCTGGTGGGCGACCCGTTGCGCCTGAGCCAGGTGCTGAACAACCTGTTGGTCAACGCCATCAAGTTCACCACCAAGGGGGAGGTGTCGTTGCATGTCAGCATGGAGTCCCGCACCCATACCCAGGTGCGCTTGCTGTTTTGTGTGCGTGACACGGGCATCGGGATTCCCGCCAGCCAGCGCAGCCGCCTGTTTGAACCCTTCACGCGCATTGAAGGCCAGAGCGACGCCATCGCCATCAAAGGTGCGGGGCTGGGCCTTTCCATCAGCCGCCGCTTGGTTGAACTGATGGGCGGCGAAATCCGGGTGGAAAGCATCCCTGGCGTTGGCAGTGAGTTTTCCTTCGCGGCGAATTTCGAGGTGGAGACGAGGACGCAGGCCAGGGTGGAGGCTTCAGTGCCATTGGAGGATGCCGGTTCGGGGGCGTTGGCAGGCGCCAAGGTGTTGCTGGTCGATGATGAGCCGCTGAACCTGATGATCGGGGTGGAAATACTCCACAAGTTCGCGTGCAATGTCCAGACCGCTGACACCGCCGTACAAGCGCTGAAACGGCTGGAGCATGAGCCTTTCGACCTGGTGCTGCTGGATGTGGAAATGCCGGGCATGAAGGGCGACGAACTGGCCCGGCGCATCCGCCAGAATGCGCGCTGGCGGGATCTGCCCTTGGTCGCCCTGACGGCGCATGCTTCCACCGACATCCGTGAACGTTGCCGGGAAAGCGGCATGGACGCTTACTTGGCCAAGCCGTTTGAAATAAAACAGTTGCGGCAAGTGTTGCTGCGTTTTCTGGCGGCCAGGCAGTCGGCCTGACCTTACCCGGCGTAGTGGGGCATGCCAGAGATTGTCGGCAACAGGAACTCCAGCGGGTTGCGCTGCTGTTGCAAGCGCGCCTCCAGCCCCTGTTTTACGACGCCCCATTCGGTGTCGAGGATGCTGTAAACGGCGGTGTCGCGGATGACGCCGTCCGGCATGATGGCGCTGCGCCGCAGCACGCCTTCCAGCACGGCACCCATCTTTTCCAGTGAACGGCGCGAACGCGCGTTGCGGATGTCGGTCTTGAATTGCGCCCGCAGGACGCCAAAGGTTTCGAACGCATGGCGCAGCAGCAGGTATTTGCTTTCCAGGTTGATGCCGGTGCGCTGGTGTTCGCTGGCGTACCAAGTGGCGCCGATTTCCAGTTTCATGTGCTTCATGCAGATGTCGCGGAACCGGGTGCTGCCAATGGCTTTGCCGGACGCTTGGTGGATGACGGCAAACGGCAGGTCGGTTCCGGCCTCGCGCAGGCGGATGGCGCTGCCGATGAAGGCTTCCATGTACGTTGGTTCGGCCAAGTTGCCATAGAACATGTACTGCCACAGCCGTTCGTCATGCGCGGCGTGCAACAGGTCAGGCATATGCTGCTCATGGAGCGGCTCAAGACGGACTAGCCGCCCCTCCAGTATGACAGGCTGCAAAGTCATGGCGAAACTCCTTTCCAGTTAGTGGGAAAGCGCGGCTAGGGGTCAGGGCAGGTAAGGCAACAGGTAGATGCTGCCTTCCGCCAGCCCGGCTCCCAGCAACGCGCCGATCAGCACGTCACTGGGGTAGTGCAGGCCCAGGATCACCCGCGACAACGCCACCAACGTGGCGAACGGAATCACCAGCACGGCCCATTCGGGGTAATAGTGCAGCAGCACCAGGCTGAAGCTGACCGCATGCAGGGTATGGCCGGACGGGAAACTGAACTGGTCCAGCGCCGCCACATTCTGGAAAATGTCGTCATTATGGCTGTAAGGGCGCACCCGCCCGGTGGAGGTTTTCAGCAATTTGTAGACCGTCAGCCCCGCCAGCGCCACCAGCCCCATGTGCAGGGAAACCTGTGCGGCGGGCCAGCCATAGATCAACGGCAGCATCAGCATCAGCACATACCAGAAAATGCCATCGCCTAGGCGGCTGACAGCGGCGAAAAAGAGGCTGACCGGTTTCCAGTGGTTGATGCGGTTGAACAGCAGGCACAGCGGAATTTCACGGTCGTTAAGCTGATGTAACAGTTTCATGGCTGACCTCGTGGAGGACGGTTTGGATAGTGTCGTGCAGGCGCCGCACCACTTTTTCCCAGCTCAGGTCGTGGGCGGTGAGGGTGGCGGCGGTGCCCATGCGTTGGCGTAGGGCGGCGTCCTGCGCCAGGGCGACGCTGGCTTGGATGAAGGCGTCATTGTCATCCAGCAGCACCGCCATGCCGTTGTCACCGCTGCGGATATGTTCGCGGGCGGCGGCGTAGTCGAACGTCACCACCGGCAGGCCGCAGGCCATCGCCTCCATGATGACATTGCCGAAGGTTTCACTGGTGCTGGGGTACAGGAACAGGTCGCCGCTGGCGTAGTGTTCCGCCAGTTCCACTCCCCGGCGCATGCCCGCGAACAGGCAGTCGGGATGCAATTCCTGCAAGCGTTTGCGTTCCGGGCCATCGCCGACCAGCAGGAAGTGCGCATCCGGAACCACTTGCTGGATGGCGCGGAAAGCGGCGAACGCCAGATCCAGGTTTTTTTCCTGCGCCATGCGTGTCACCAGCGTCACCAGCAATTGGTCAGGACGCAGGCCCAGTTGCGCGCGCAGGTGTTCGCTGCGGCGTTGCGGGTTGAACAGCCCCGAGTCGATGCCGCGGGCGAGGATGTCGAGCTTTTCATAGCCGCTGGCCGCCAGTTGCTGGCTGAGTTCTTGGGTCGGCACCAGTGTCACCAATGTCTGGTTGTGGACATGGCGCAAGTAGCGCTTCGCCAGATTGAAGAAGCTGCTGAGGCGGTAATAGCGGCTGTATTGGTCGAAATTGGTGTGGAAATCGCTGATCACCGGGATGCCGAGCTTTTTCGCCGCCTTCATCGCGGAATAGCCGAGCGGGCCTTCGGTGACAATTTGCACGATGTCCGGGCGCTGTTTTTTCCACTGCCGCTTGAGGGCGTTGTATTGCGGGAAGCCGAGGCGCACTTCACGGTAGAACGGCAAGGTCAGCCCATTGACCAGATATTCCTGGAAACCTTCCGTCTGCGTGGCGCGTTCACGCGGGTTCTGGCGTGGGCGCACCAGCTGGATGTGGTAGCCGCCATGGGCGCGCAAGCCTTCCACCAGACGGTAAATGGTGTTGGCGACGCCGTTGACTTCCGGCGGCCAAGTTTCGGTGACGACCGCCAGCCGGGTGTTGCGTTGGATAAGTTTGAGGTTGGGGGCAGTCACAATTACGTAATCTTGCATTAGACATACTTCTGATTATGAAGGGTAAATACTGCAGACGGGTGACGCTTTTGTGACGGTTGCGTTTAGTTGGCCGCTTGGTTGGGCAGGTCAGGGGTTGGGGGAAAAGCGGTAACCTGCCCCCCGCACTGTCTGGATGTAATGGGCCAGGCCGTGCGGTGCCAACAACTTGCGCAGACGCAGGATATGCACATCCACTGTCCGCTCCTCCACATACACGTTGCGTCCCCAAGCGTTGTTGAGCAATTGTTCACGGCTGTATACGCGATCAGGGTGCTGCATGAAGAATTTTAGCAGGCGATATTCGGTAGGGCCAAATTCAAGTTCTTCCCCGCGCGCGGTGACGCGGTGGCTGAGGGAATCCAGCACCAGTTCCTCGTATTCCAGCACTTCGGAGGGCTGGGCGTTATGGGTGCGGCGCAGGACGGCCTGGATCCGCGCCACCAGTTCGGCAGGAGAAAAGGGTTTGCTGATGTAATCGTCGACCCCAGCGTGGAAACCGTTGATCTTGTCGCTTTCTTCAGCGCGCGCGGTCAGCATGATGATGGGGATATCCTGGGTATTGGCGTCGCGCTGGAGACGCCGCACCAGCTCCAGCCCGCTGATGCCGGGCAGCATCCAGTCCATCAGGATCAGTTGGGGGCGTTGGCGGTCGATTTCGGCGTAAGCCTGTTCGGCGTTGGCGGCTTCGGTCAGTTCGAAACCGGCGCGTCCCAGCGCAAAGCCGACCATATTGCGGATAGGTTGCTCGTCTTCTACGATCAGGATAGTGCTCATGTTAAACCTGTGTGAATTCCATTCTCCACGGGCATTAAAGCGCAGGTGTATGTCAGTTCCGTGACAGACTGAAAATAAAAAAGGCGTCCGAAAGGACGCCTTTTACAGTGCTGAAATGGTTTGCCTGATTACTTGGCAGGAGCCGCTGCGGCAGTTGGTGCCGCTGGTGCTGCAACAGTGGCGCTGGCGGTAGGCGCGGCCACTGGGACTGGAGCTTGTGGCATTTGTGGCGCCATTTGCGGCATGCCATTGTAGCCATAAGCCCATGGGTTGTTTTGATAGCTGTTGCCGTAACCGTACAGGTTGTTGTAGGCGTTGCCGTAGCCATAACCATTGCCAGCGCCATACCAGTCGCCATTGCCACGGCCGCTGCCTGCAACGTCGGTGTCCATGTCGGTTTTGCCTTTGCCTTTGAAGTTGATGCTGAATTCAACTTCGCCGTCTGCGTTGCCTTTGCCACGGCCCCAGCCGTTGACATCGCCAGCCCCATTGCCGTAACCGTTGCCATAAGCATTGCCATAGCCAGTCCCGTTGCCATTGCCATTGCCGTAACCGCTGCCGTTGTCAAAGCCATTGCTCCAGTCAGCAGCGGCGACAGTTGAAAGGGCAACCAAAGAAGCGAATGCGATAACTTGCAGTTTCATAATCTGTTCTCCTAGCGTTTGTCAGTGGAAAGCTTTAGCGTGTGAATATCATAATATTAGAATTTTCTAATGTAAAGAGGGGAAACTGCATTTTTTAGGGTTGCTGTGAACTATTTGCCGGATACCCGCCCGCATTGCCGGGCTGGCCTGATGTCAGGCCAGCGTATTGCGGGGGAAGTGGTTAAGGCTTGATCCGGTACTCCGCTGACCGCGCATGTGCTGTCAGCCCTTCGCCGTGCGCGAGGATGGACGCGATCTTGCCCAGTTCCGACGCACCTTCCGCCGAGCAGTCGATCAGCGAGGAACGTTTCTGGAAGTCATACACCCCCAGCGGGCTGGAGAAGCGCGCAGTGCGGGAGGTCGGCAATACGTGGTTCGGCCCGGCGCAGTAATCGCCCAGCGCTTCCGCCGTGTAGCGGCCCATGAAAATCGCGCCTGCGTGGCGGATTTGCTTGGCCACTTCGCGCGGGTTTTCCACGGAAAGCTCCAGATGCTCCGGCGCGATGTAGTTGGCGACCTTGATGGCATCATCCAAATCCTGCGCCAGGATCAACGCGCCCCGGCCTTGCAGCGAGGTGGTGATGATTTCCTTGCGCGGCATTTCTTCCACCAGCCTGTTGATGCTGGCTTTGACCTGCGCGATGAAGTCCGCGTCCGGGCATACCAGGATGGATTGCGCGTCTTCGTCGTGCTCGGCCTGGGAGAAAAGATCCATTGCAATCCAGTCCGGGTTGGTCTTGCCATCGCAGACCACCAGGATTTCGGAAGGCCCAGCGATCATGTCGATGCCAACCGCGCCATACACCATCCGTTTGGCGGTGGCGACGTAGATATTGCCCGGCCCGACGATCTTGTCCACTTGTGGGACGGTTTGCGTGCCGTAAGCCAGCGCCGCCACCGCCTGTGCGCCGCCGATGGCGAACACGCGGTCAACGTTGGAAATGGCCGCCGCTGCCAGCACCAGCTCGTTCACTTCGCCCGCAGGCGTCGGCACCACCATGATCAGTTCCGGCACACCGGCGACCTTGGCGGGCACAGCGTTCATCAGTACGGACGATGGGTAAGCCGCCTTGCCGCCGGGCACGTACAGGCCAACCCGATCCAGCGCCGTCACCTGCTGGCCCAGCAGTGTGCCATCCGCTTCGGTGTAGCTCCACGAATCCATTTTCTGGCGTTCGGCATACGCCTTGATGCGCTCGGCCGCCAGTTGCAGGGCGTCACGCTGTCCTGGCGTGATCTTGTTCAGGGCTTCCTGCAAGCGGGCAGCCGGGATTTCCAGTTCCGCCATGCTGCCTGCGCTCATGCGGTCAAAACGGTTGGTGTATTCCACCACCGCTTCGTCGCCACGGGTACGCACATCTTTCAGGATGCCGTTGACGGTGTTGAACACCGCATCGTCAGAGACGCTTTCCCACGCCAGCAGATCCTGCATCTCCTGCCAGAAATTGGCGTCGCGGGTGTTTAATTCCTTGATGTTGAGCATGTTCAGAGATTCCTGCGTTTTTCTACCGACTCGGCCAATTGCTCCAGCACCTTTTCGGTGGTGTCGAAATTGATGCAGGCGTCGGTGATGCTTTGGCCGTAAACCAGTTCCTCGCGTTTTTTGCCGTCGGCTTTCTGGTTGCCTTCCACCAGATGGCTTTCGATCATGACGCCGCAGATGGAGCGGTTGCCGCCTGCAACCTGTTCGGCGACATCAGCGGCGACTTCCGGCTGGCGGCGGTAATCCTTGCAGCTGTTGGCGTGGCTGAAATCAACCATCAGGTACGGTGGCAGTTTGGCCTTTTCCAACGCCGCCACCGCCTTGGCGATGCTGTCGGCGTCGTAATTGGGCTCTTGCCCGCCGCGCAGGATCACATGGCAGTCTTCATTGCCCTTGGTGGCGAAGATGGCGGTGCGGCCTTCCTTGGTCACGGACAGGAAATGGTGCGGGCGGGAAGCGGCGCCAATGGCGTCGATGGCGATGTTGAGGTTGCCATAGGTGCCGTTCTTGAAGCCGATCGGGCAGGAAACGCCGGAAGCCAGTTCGCGGTGCCCCTGGCTTTCGGTGGTGCGTGCGCCGATCGCGGCCCAACTGATCAGGTCAGCGACGTATTGCGGCGTGATCAGGTCCAGGTATTCGGTGGCGGCGGGCATGCCGACGTTGTTCAGCTCCAGCAGCAGTTTGCGCGCCAGGCACAGGCCCTTGTTGATGTGGAAACTGTTGTCCAGATCCGGGTCATTGATCAGGCCTTTCCAGCCAATGGTGGTGCGCGGTTTTTCGAAATAAACCCGCATGATGATGTGCAACTGGCCTTTCAATTGGTGGCGTATGTGCTGCAAGCGGGCAGCGTATTCCAGCGCCGCATCCACATCATGGATGGAGCAGGGGCCAGTCACCACCAGCAGGCGGTCATCTTCACCGTGCAGGATGCGGTGCGCTTCCTGGCGGGCGGCGTACACGGTTTCGGTGGCTATGTCGCTCAACGGATATTCACGGTGCAACTCCATCGGCGGGGTCAGTTCGTGAATGCCGATAATGCGCAAGTCGTCAGTCTGGTATTTCATTGTATGTTCCTCTGCTCAACCGCTGACTGGAGGTGGGCCAGCAGGTTGCGGATAGGCTCGTGTTTCAGTTTCATCGAAGCCTTGTTGACGATCAGGCGGGAGGTGATGTCCGCCATGTGTTCCAGTGGCGCCAGTCCGTTTGCTTTTAATGTGTTGCCGGTGTCAACCACGTCCACGATGCAGTCGGCCAGCCCGACCAGCGGAGCCAGCTCCATTGAGCCGTACAACTTGATCACATCGACCTGGCGGCCTTGCTCGGCGAAATAATGGCGGGCGCAGTTGACAAATTTGGTGGCGACTTTCAGGCCGCCGTCCGGTAGTGGTTTGCCTGCAAAACCCGCCACCATCAGCTTGCAACGGGCGATTTGCAGGTCGAGAAGCTCGTACAAATCCTGTCCGCCGTGTTCCATCAGCACGTCCTTGCCCGCCACGCCGAGGTCAGCCGCGCCGTATTGGACGTAAGTCGGCACGTCGGTCGCGCGGATAATGACCAGTTTGACTTCGGGGCGGTTGGTGTCGAGGATTAGCTTGCGGCTGGTTTCCGGGTCTTCCAATGGCACAATGCCCGCAGCTTGCAACAGCGGCACGGTATCCTTGAATATGCGCCCTTTGGAAAGCGCAATCGTCAGTGTTCCTTTCATAATCAAGCATTCACCCGTTGGATGCGCGCACCCAGGCGGGAAAGTTTCTCCTCAATTTTTTCGTAGCCACGGTCGGTGTGGTAAATGCGGTCGACCGTGGTTTTGCCCTGCGCTGCCAGACCCGCCAGGATCAGTGAGGCGGAAGCGCGCAAGTCGGTCGCCATCACCGGCGCGCCTTTCAGGTTGGGCATACCGGCGACAATGGCGGTGTTGCCTTCCAGACGGATATTTGCGCCCAGACGCATCAGCTCGGCGACGTGCATCATGCGGTTTTCGAAAATGGTTTCGACAATGACGCCAATGCCTTTGGAAAAGGCGTTCATTGCCATGAACTGCGCTTGCATGTCGGTCGGGAACGCTGGGTATGGGTCGGTGCGGATGTCCACCGCTTTCAAAGTGCGGTCACGCATGTCCACTTCAATCCAGTCATCGCCATTGTCGACCAGCGCCCCGGCTTCAGTAAATTTGTGCAGCACAGCATCGAGTGTGTCAGGCGCTGCTTTCAATGCCCGCACCCGCCCGCCGGTGATGGCGGCGGCGGCCAGGAAGGTGCCGGTTTCAATCCGGTCTGGCAGCACGGTGTAATCCACGCCCTTGAGGCTGTCCACGCCTTCGACAGTGATCTTGTCGGTGCCTGCGCCCTTGATGTTGGCGCCCATGGCAATCAGGCAGTTGGCAAGGTCGACGACTTCAGGTTCACGCGCCGCATTTTCCAGGATGGTGCGGCCTTCCGCCAATACCGCTGCCATCAGCAGGTTTTCTGTACCGGTCACGGTCACGATGTCCATGACGATGCGTGCGCCTTTCAGGCGGTCGGCTTTGGCGCGGATGTAGCCTTCTTCGACCACGATTTTCGCGCCCATCGCTTCCAGGCCGGTGATGTGGATATTGACCGGGCGGGTGCCGATGGCGCAGCCGCCGGGCAAGGAAACTTCCGCCTCACCGAAACGGGCGAGCATCGGCCCCAGCACCAGGATGGAGGCGCGCATGGTGCGCACCAGGTCATAAGGCGCGCAGAAATGCTTGATGGTGGAGGTGTCGGCATGGATATTGTTATGTTCGTCCGCCTCAATCCGCACACCCATGCCAGCGATGACGGCGGACAGTGTGGTCACATCCTTCAGGCGCGGCACGTTGCGGATGGTCATGGGGGAATCCGCCAGCAGGGTGGCGGCCAGCAGGGGCAGGACGGCGTTTTTCGCCCCGGAAATTTCCACATCCCCATCCAGGGCGACGCCGCCCTCGATAATCAGTTTCTGCATGGTATTAAGACCCGGTTCAGTCGCTTGTCAGCAAAAGGATGGAATAATAGCGAAAATTGTTGGTGGATACACCGCAAAGTACAAACTTTCATGCGATGGGGTTGATCAGGGGAACTTAATAAAAGTAGCCCGCTTCTAAAAAACCACAATGGGGAAAACGACGGCAGGCACGCGGGGGCGGGAGGCCGTCGGGCAACACACACTAGGGTCTAATTACTCATGACAAAAGTTCACCATTTTTGGGGAAGCCGTCCTGTTTTGGCTTTCATGTTGCTGCTGGGGTTGGCGGCGACGCAACCAGCTGGGGCGTTTTACAATACTTATTCCGCTTTAGGGACCAACACCAACGAAATCATGGACGACGACGCCAGTGCGCCGTTCATCGACCTGATGAAAATGTCCCTGCCGTTCCGGGAGGCGCGGCAATTGAACAAGGGCAATATCCAGTATGACCGCAATGGTTGGCCGACCAGCATTTCCCAGGGGGGGCAGGCGGGCACCCGTTTTGTCAGCCGGTTGCCAGCGGGTGCCATTCCGCGCGGCCCGTATGTGGTGCTATACGATGGGGAAGGCGCGTTGGAATACGGCAATGACGCCACCCTGATGGAGCATACGCCCGGGCGCGACACCATCATGCTGGAGCCTGGCAAGGATAATGAATTCAATGCGACCTTGTTCATCAAGGCGACCAATCCGGCCAATTACGTGCGCAATATCCGCATCTTGCCGCCGGGCGGTGTCTGTTCCAGCAACCCTTTCCAACGGGTGGCGGGGCCGGGGCAATGCCGGGGGGATTATCTGGCGTTTGAACAATACTCCGGCAAAATCATTTTCAACCCCGATTACCTGGATTACATGAAGGATTTCCGCGTCATCCGTTTCATGAACATGAGTGGCATCACCCGCAATCCGGTGTATGCGTGGGAAGACCGCGCCAGTATCGACCAGCAGACCTGGGGCGGGTCGGAAGGGATACGCGGTGCGCCGATGGAGGTGATGGTGGAACTGGCCAACCGCCTGCATGCGGACCCGTGGTTTTCCATGCCGCATGCGGCCAGCGATGATTTCATCCGCCGGTTTGCCGAATACGTGAAAGTGAACCTTGACCCGACTCTGAAGGTGTATGTGGAGTACACCAATGAAGCCTGGAACGGCATTTTCACCCAACATGCCTACGTCAAGCAGCAGGGGCAGCGGTTGGGGCTGGATGCTGACCCGAACCAGGCGGCCTGGAAGTATTATTCCAAACGTTCAGTGGAGGTTTTCCGGGTGTGGGAACAGGCGTTCCAGGGCAATGCGCGGCTGGTGCGGGTGATGTCGGGGCTGGTGGGCAGCACGCAAATGACCAAGGCCATCCTGTCGTTTGGGGACGCTTACCGTTATACCGACGCCTATGCGGTGGCCCCGTATGTGTATGGCGACACTGACGCCCTGCGCCGGGCGCGCAGCGTGAGTGAGATTTTCCAGATCATGACCGACCCCAAATACCCGCATTCCCTACCGAATGAAATCAGCTCCATCGGCAAGCAGGCGGACATGGCGAAAAGTTTTGGCGTCGACCTGGTCGCTTACGAGGGCGGCCAGCACCTGGTGGACTGGAACACCAAGTCCGACAACCAGCATCCCAACAACCTGTTCTATCAGGCCAACCGCCATGCGCAAATGGGCGTCATTTATAAACGCCTGCTGGATGGCTGGCGGCAAGCGGGCGGCAAGCTGTTTGTCCAGTACACTTCGCCGCGCACGTACCGCAAGTACGGCAGTTTTGGCATCAAGGAATACATCACCCAGCCTGCTGGGCAAGCGCCCAAGTACCAGGCGATGATCAGTTTCATCCGCTCCAACCAATGTTGGTGGGAAGGCTGTTCCGGCAATACGCTGGTGCGGCACGCCAAGCCAGTGGTGACGTTGGAGGCGCTGAAAACCCAATCTGAACCCCTGGACGCCACTGCACCGCAATATGGGGCCGCTGATGCCCCATCCCCGGCAGATGGCGGGGTTCCTGCGCAAGCGGCGGCACCTGTGTCTGGGCGCATCCTGGTCGACATGCAGAATGGTGCCAATGAACAATACGCGGCGGGTGGGAACGCCCTCATCAGGCAGGTGCGTGACCGCAATGACGTTTGGCAGGGCAGCGCCTCCTATCAGCTCCGCTCCGTGGTCAACGGGCAGATAGACGGTGCACGGGATTTGGCGGCGATATGGCAGGCAAGCTGGGATCCGCAGAACCTTTACCTGCGGGTGTCGGTGGAAGATGACCACCCATTTGTCAGCGATTCCAGTGTGCCTTGGGAAGATGACGCTGTGGAAATTTACCTGGACGCGGATGGGTCAATGAACACCCAGTACGACCAGCGCAACGATTTCCACTTCATTTTCAGCCTCAAGGACGGCAAGGTCGCATTAGGCAAAAACTCGCCTCCTGTGAGCAGTGTGCCGATGAACCATGCCATTACCCGTTCCGCGAATGGTTATGTGCTGGAAGTCACCTTGCCGTGGAGTGCGTTGCGCGTGGTTCCCCGCCCCGGCCAGCGGATGGGGTTGGATGTGCATGTGGACGATGACGACGATGGTGGCGACCGTGACGGCAAGCTGACCTGGAAAGCGAGGCAGGACGAATCCTGGCGTAATCCCTCCTTGTTTGGGGGCGTAATCCTCAGCGAGTGATAATGGCGCAAGGGGCGGGCTTTGTGCCCGTCCGCCAGGATAACAGCAATAATGAGAGAGCGAGGAACCTACTATGGTGACGCCTGAACTATTGGCGGCTTATCACGCCACCCTCTATCAGGTGCGGCATTCACAGGGTGTGTTTACCCTGACGACCGACAATCCGTCGGCAGAATTGGTGGATTTGCTGCGTGAAACCGGCAGCCACTGCGCCGCTTTCATCACTGCCTGCAACCCGTATAGCTGGCCGGTGGGGGACGCCGAAAACGCCCGCGCCCAGCGGCGGCTGGCGAGCCAGTTACGGCAGGCTGGTTATGCCGCCATCCCGGCGATCGGGCTTGATCCGGCAGGCGAATGGCAGGGCGAGGAGAGCTTTCTGGTGCCGGGGCTGGAGTTGGAAGACGCCAAATTATTAGGCCGCCAATATGCGCAAAACGCCATTTTGTGGATGGACGCTGACGCCATTCCGCAACTGGTGTTATTGGATGGTTGAAGGGAAGCCTGCTTTGTCCGCGCATGTTTCCACGCCCGCTTTCGCCAGTTCCTGGTCAATGGCGGCGCAGATTTCACCCAACTCTTCCGGCAGCCAGTAAATCGGCAGGTTTTCCGGTGCTTCGGCTGTCCATTCGTTCTGAAGGCCAAAGAGGAATACGGTGAGCCTGCTGATTTCCACCAGTATGGAGAGGGCTGAGGGGATACAGGCGCTATTGGGCAGCACTAGGGCGTCAAAAGAGGCGCGTTCCAGTATCAGTGGCAGGTGGTCCAGCGTGGTTTGCGCGCCCAACAGGCTGACTTGGTAGCCATGATGGCTGAGGATATTGGCCAGCAACAAGGTTTCCACTTGCCCGTCATGCCCCGCCGTATTCACGATCAGCAGGCGTTTGCCATTGGCGCGGCTATTGTGTTGCAGATAGCGGGAGCCAAGCTTGGCGCACAAGAATTCATGCAGGAAAGCGTAATCCGCCGCTGTGGACGGCAATAGTTCCTGCTGTTCCCACAATTGCCGGTAGAACGGCAGCACCAGCTTTTGGGAGGCCAGCTCCAGCGAGTATAGCGACACGGCCTCATTGAAGGCGTGCTCCAGCGAGCGGGCGTCGAGCTGGCGGATCCAGCGTTGGAACAGGGCGCGGTAATGCCGCCATGGGTTGTCGGTTTGGATGTCCCTGGCAGGCTGTAACAGCATTGGGCGTGATTTGTTGCTGTCGAGCACGTCGCGTATCCTGCTGACGGGAATCCCTTGCTCAAGCAGGGTGAGCACCTGTTTGACCCGTTCCACATCCTGCTGGCTGTAGAGGCGATGGCCCTTGGGGGTGCGGTGTGGCTTCAGCAAGCCATGGCGACGTTCCCAAGCGCGCAAGGTGACAGTGTTTACCCCGGTCTGTTCCGAGACAGTGCCAATCGGGAATAGGGCGGTTTCATCAGCCATGATTGTACCAATGCGAGGCGTCACAAGGTTTGTATCAGTATTGTAGAGTATGCAATCAGGACATTATACCCATGTATGTCATACTTCGTGGAAACCCTGATAACGAGTGAGGAAGCGTTCAATGCCTTGAGTGCGGAAATGCTCCTCATCCCAGGCGAAAGGTTCGGCGATGTGCCGGTAGCTGGGTTTGAGGATATAGGTTTCAGCTAAACGGGTATGGCCGTTTGCAGTTGTGACCGGAGCAGGAAGGCGCAGGTAATATTCGCCTTCAAAATCATCCAGCCGCTTAATGTCGACGGAGCTGACGCTTAAATATAATACGCCGGTGATGCTGAAATGCTGGCTGGCTGGAATGGCGGCGGGATAGTCTTCACCCCTCACCGCCAGTCGCTGGTGGCCATGCAGGGTAGCGGATTGCGAGGCGTAACAGCCTTTTACGACCCGCGCCCACACGCGGTCAAACATCAATGATCCGTAGGTGAAGATATTTGCCATGATCTTGAATGGTAACATAAAAAAGCCGCCTTTAAAGGGCGGCTTTTAATGCTTGTAGTCAAGCTGTTGGTTTAACGGCCAAACAATTTGCTTGCCAGACCCATCGCGCCTTGTACACCACCCACGGCGTTCAACAAGCTGTTCATATCCAATGAGCCGTTTGGGGACGCCTTGTCAACGACTTCTGGAACAGACGCTTGCAAACCGCTGACAGCCTGTTCTGGGCTAATGCCCAGTTGCTGGGCGAAAGCGGCGATCTTGTCCTGTCCGAACATCTGGGCCAACTGGCCGCCAGAAGGCTGCTGGTTGGCACCATTGCCCAGCCATGAAGCCGCCAGTGATGCAAGGCCGGAATCACCGCCGCCTTGCATGCCGGAGATCATGGAGGCCAAACCGCCCAAACCACCAGCTTGAGCCTGATTTTGACTGTTGCCCATCAGCCCCATCAGGGCGGAGGCGATTTCAGTCATTTCCAATTGGCCATCGTGGTCTTTGTCCAGTTGGTTTTTGAACAGTTGGGCTGCGAGTTGCATCATATCCATTTTTGTTGATACCTCCGGTTAGATATTTTTGGGGATACGGATTTTCTGGCCAGGGAAGATCTTGTCTGCGTCTTTGATGACTTCACGGTTCACTTCCACAATCTTATTGAATTTGGAGCCATCACCATAGGCATGTTCAGCAATTTTCCACAGGGTGTCGCCTTTTTGGATGGTGTAAAACTCGTCATCACCAGCCACTTGGCTGCCGTCAGCGATAGTCATGTTGTCCGCTTTGACTTCCTGGATGCCCAATGCGTTGCCTGCCATCAAGACCGCTTTTTCCATGGCTTCAGCGGAGTTTGCTTCTCCGCTCAGTGTGGCGACTCCATCCTTAACATCAACCTGCAATCCGTTGACGCCAGGGTTGTCTTCTTCGATGTGCTGTTGGAGAGCTGCGGGTGCTTCCTCCTCTTTACCGAACAGTTTCTTGCCGATGTCACGGGCAAAATCGAACAGTCCCATCTTATTTTCTCCTATGTATTTACGAGTGGATCAATCTCCACGCATAGTATAGCCGGTTTATTGCAAATCAGCATTTAAACCGATGATCAGTCGATAGAAATGACAATAAGGTTCAATGGGGCTGTAGTTTGTTTTAGGCCAGGAACGCGCCGAATTTAACTAGCCGTTGTTGCCAATAAGTTCTGCTGAGGTTGTCGATAGAAACTTTTCCGCCACCTGAGGCTGCATGAATGAATTCCCCTCGCCCGATGTAAATGCCGACGTGATTGACGGCAGCTCCGCTGGTGCGGAAAAAAATCAGGTCGCCGGGGCGCATTTCTTCAAAACTGATGGTACGGCTGGCATTGCTTTGTTCGGCAGCAGTGCGTGGCAGGGTTATGCCGCGTGCATTTTTGTACACATATTGCGTCAGGCCACTGCAATCGAAGCCTTCACGGGGCGTTTCCCCACCCAGTTTGTATGGTGTGCCCAGTGCCTGATGGGCTTGAGCCAGCAGAGCGCGCCGGACAGGCGCATCAGCTGGTTCATATTGCTGCGAAAACGGTTGATACGGTTGTGAAAAAGATGATTGGGATGGATATGGCTGGCTATAACTGGCCTGATATACACCCGGAACCGTGTGGTTCCAATAAGGATATTGCGCATATTGCGGGTATGCCCCCATTGGCGCGCAACCCCCTATAAATGCTGCTGTAGCCCCCAGCAGCATAGCTGTTTTAATTTTCCCCATGATTTTATACCCTGCTTTTTGTTATGCATTTAGAACCAGGGTTAATTCTATAAGTTCAAAACTGAACACAGACAAAAAAACCCTTCCAAACATCATATTTGGAGGGGTTTATAGAAAATCGGAAATCTTTACCAATTGGTGCCGAAACTTTTATCGGTTTCATTGCCTAGTTTGGGCAAATCAGCCAAATCGTGAATGGTGCTCAATGGGCCATCTGGAAAAAGCTGGTATAGGTATTTGCGTCCTCCCATGGGGGCGAATTCTTCCTGCATCAAATCAGCCAGCATCCTGGCATTCTGGCAATCATCGCAATGCTCATAAAAATCCAGCACAAAATTAATGGCTTCCATCTGTTCGGGCGTTAGCTCAATATTGCGCTCGCGGGCATTTCGTTTAATCAGGCCATAAATGTTTTCAGTTTTAAGTACAGGCAATGGCGCGCGCGTAACAGGTTCTGCCCGAGGAAACATTTCATCCAAAGAAACATCGCTAAACAACATGACTTAACCCTCCTGATCTTGGCTTTTGTGGCGATGGTAAACAGCACTATCTCTACTGGTAGGGGCTGCTATATTTGTATATACCTCTAAAGTAGTATTCCTTAGTATCCAAGTCAAGTAATAACGGAGGAGGTTTTCATAAATGCTTGGCGAAAACTTAGAAGGGGCATGCGTTATGCTTCTGAATAAACTGGTATGGGAGCAGTCCGATGATTGATTTTCGACCCTGTTTCGGCAGCCTTACCCTGGCTGGTTATGGCTGGGAGCCTGCCGACTGGTCGCTGACGTTTTATCCGGATGATTTGCCGCCGGATTGGCATGTGTCGTATTACGCCACCGAATTCAACAGCGTGTTGCTACCGGCAGGTGGCTGGCAGGCTCCACTGATGGATGCGGCTTTCTGGTTGTCGGAGTTAGGCGCTGATTTTAGCTATTATGTCGAAATTAACCATGAGCTGATGCAGTCTGGGGTGTGGGCGCAGGTACAGGTCGCCGTTGAACGCTATCTGAGGGAGCAAGTGGCCGGGTTGCTGGTGGAAAACTTGGCCATGCCAGCGCTGCCTGTGGCATGGAAGGAATATTTCCCGGTGCACGTATTGCAGCCTGGGCAATTGTTGGCGGATATGCCTCCTATTGGCGCAATGGCACAGATTGCGTTGCTGAGGGCAAACCAGCCGCTTTCACCCATGGCATTGCGTAATATTTTTGAGCAAATGCAGCAGGGCACTTCCCACCGGGATATTGTCCTGTTCGTGGACGCATCCTGGGCGACAGTGGGGCAGATACGCCTGATGCAGCAACTCTATGGCGTCTGAACAGCTGGGGCGGTTAACGGTAATGGTTGCGGGGGTTATAACGGTAAGGGTCATATCGGTTGGGCGCTGGAAAATGGTGCCCCGGCTGTTGCTGGTAGTATTCCACGCCTTGCCCCATCATTTGTTCAAATACGCCGCTTTTTTCCATGTAATAGGCTAGCCCACCCAGTACGGTTAACCCCAGCAAAATGGCAAACACAATCTTGACAATGCTGTAAGGCCGTTCGCCCTGCGTTTTGCCGTTGCGCCCATTGATGACGAAGCGGTAGGTTTCGCCATTGTAGCGGAACGCAGCAGACCAGACCGGCAACAGCAAATGTTTGAAGGTGCGGGCGGAATGCTGGGTTTGCAGGTTGGCGACCCGCTGCTGGTCGCCGCCAATGTCGCTGAGCACGGCGTTATAGATGCGGCTGTCCATAATGCTGCGGGCTTCCTCGAAGCCTTCATCCAGGTCGATCTGGTAAATTTCGCTCTGGAAGCCGCTCAGGTAGCTTTCACTGTAGGGAACCAGGTTCGGCAAGTCCCATGGCTCCAGCCGGTCGAGGATGGCACGGGGCAGGGTGCGGGTCGCCCCAACCAGCACGTCGTCGAAAAATAGCCTCACCCGCCCGCTTGCCGGTGTCCAGCGGATACGGGGCACGGTTTGCATTTGTTGGCGTGGCTGCCCGTTGACGATGACGGTGACGAGCTGCCGTTCGTAATAAACTGTTCCCCGTTCCCCCCGGTAAAACGTGTCGGTATGGCTATCGAATGTCCAGTAGGGGATGTAGATGCCCAACAGCTTTTCATCCCGTTTGGCCTTGTCTTTCAAGGCGGAAGGCGCAAACCAAAGGTTGCCTATCCAGTTGTCAAACGCGCTGCGCGCATCCTTTTCGGTGATCAGGAATGGCAGCAAGGATTTCGGCTGGAACAGGCGCACCTGTTCCGTGCCGGTGACGACTGGTGTGCCGCAGAACGGGCAATCGCCCGCATTGCGGTTTGGTTTCAGTTCAAAAATGGCGGAGCAATTGGGGCACTTGATGACCTGGGTGTTGTCGAGCGGGCGCAGCTTGCCTTGTTCTATGGCCCGCAGCGCCTGCTCGAAATTGTATTCCCGAATTTGGCCGGTGCTTTGCCGGATGAGGTTGGTGTGCCCGCAATATCCGCAAACCAGGGTGTCGGTTCCTGGCTTGAAGGTCAGGTCAGCGCCGCACTCTTCACAGGGAAAGTGCTGTTGGTTGGTGTTGTCCGCCATTCAAGTTTTCGTTGTTATTCTGTGCCTTGCGGAGGGGCGGAAGGTGGGATGGGCGGCGGCGGCTGGCTTGCGAACACCCCATTGAGTGCCGCGACTTTCCCCGCCTCCTGCCAATTCTCCATGCCTGTCTGCCAAACCAAGGTGACGGTGTTCAGCTGGCCGCTTTGCGCCATTTGCTGCAACTGTTGGAGCGAGTATGGGCCTTTGGTTTCCTGCCCGATGGCGACATGCCAGTTGGCGTCCGGTAACGGCGGCGGTGTTGGGGCCGACGGCCTGTTCAGCACTTCCGACATCTTGTTGGCGACGGCAAGCCCCATGCCCATATCCAGCGCGCTATTGGAGCTGCCGCTGCCGACGCCTTGCGCAGTCTGGTATTGCAGGTACTTGTCCAGGTTGCCGAGCACGCCCATGCTGGCGCGCTTGTCGAACGCATCTTCCACCTCGGTGGGAAGGGAAATGTTTTCCACCAGAATGCTGGTCAGCTTGAGGCCATAGGCAGCAAATTCAGGCGCAATTTTCTGGGTGACGAATTGACCCAGTTGTTCATAGTTGGCGGCCATGTCCAGCACCGGGATATTGGCGCTGGCGACCACGCTGCTGAAGCGGGTGACGATCAGGTTGCGCAGTTGGTCACTGATTTCATCCACCGTGAAGTGGCCGTCAGTGCCCATGATTTCCTGCATGAACTTGCGGGCGTCGTCAATGCGGATGGAATAGGTGCCGAATGCGCGCAGCCGCACCCCGCCAAACTCACTGTCGCGGATCATCACCGGATTGCGGGTTCCCCATTTCAGGTTGGTGAACTGCTTGGTGTTGAAAAAATAGACTTCCGCCTTGAACGGGCTTTGGAAACCGTGGCTCCAACTCTGCAAAGTGGAAAGCACCGGCAGGTTTTTGGTTTCCAACACGTATAGCCCAGGGCCGAGCACGTCGGCGACTTCGCCTTCGTTCACAAAAATGGCGGTTTGTGATTCACGCACAGTCAGTTTGGCACCGTATTTGATCTCGTTGCCGTGCCGCTCGAAGCGGTACACCATGGTGTCGTTGCTGTCATCAGTCCAGGCGATGACATCAACGAATTCACCCATCAGTTTGTCCCATAGTCCCATGTCAGGCTCCTGTCGCTTGGGTTGGGTTGTCGGTTCTGGCTTTGGCGGCCAGCAGGGCTTGGCGCAGGCTGCTTTCCATCGTCTGGAGTTCGCCTTCGGCTTTGGCGCGCTTGGCCTTGCCCTCGTCGGCGATACGCAGCGAGTCGTTGATGGTTTCGATCAGGGTTTGGTTGGCTTTCTTGACGGATTCAATGTCAAACACGCCGCGTTCCATTTGCTTGCGGGTTTCCTCGTTGCCCAGGCGCAGGGTTTCGGCATTTTTTTCCAGCAGTTCATTGGTCAGGTCGCCCGCTTCCTTGACCACTTTGGCGGCGTCGCTCATGCGGAAAATGGTGACTGCCTGCGCCAATTGGTTTTTCCACAACGGTACGGTATTGATCAGGGTGGAGTTGATTTTGTTGATCAGGGTTTTGTCATTTTCTTGCACCAGGCGAATGCTGGGCAGGCTTTGCATCGCCACTTGACGGGTCAGGCGCAAGTCGTGCACGCGGCGTTCCAGGTCATCACGGGCGCTGCGCAGGTCACGCAGGTTTTGCGCCAGAATCAGGTCATCCGTTTTTGCCCCGGCTTCAGCGGCCAGTTTGGGGATGTCGTCATTGTCCAGGCGGCGCAATTTTTCATCACCGGCAGTGATGTAGGTTTCCAGGTTGTGGAAGAAATCCAGGTTGGCCTCATACAGCTTGTCGAGCGTCACGACGTCGGTCAGCAATTGGGTTTTGTGGGCTTCCATCTGGTCGGTGATGGAGTCGATCTGTTTGCGCACATCTTCATATTTGCTCATGAACTCCACAACAGGTTTGGCTTTGCCGATCAGCTTTTCCCACCAACTGGGTTCTTCATTCGGGTTGAGGGCTTCCACGTCAAAGCCCTTGATGGCTGTGATCATGCTGGTCAGGGCGGCACCTGCCGCGCCAATATCCTTGTTTTTCACGCCATTGAGCATCTTTTCGGAAATGGCGGTCATCTGTTCTTGGGTTTTGGTGCCAAAGAACATGATGCTGCTGCGATCCTGCATGTCAATTTCGTCAATAATGTTTTCTATTTGGTGTTTTTGCGGCTCTGCGGCCTGATCATAGGCAACCAGCTCAGTGGAGACTTCCGGTAATGGTGCAAGTTCAGTGCCGGGGACAACCGCTGGTGCTGTTTGGGTGGCGGTTGTGACGGTCGTGGTCTGGGCTTCATTCATGGTGGTTTTCTCCTGAGTATCTTTATGATTTAAAGGACGCCTTCACGTTTTAACTGGGTTTCCAACACTTCCATTTGCACATCCAGGTCAAACTGGTTGTCTTCCAGAAGTTTGGCTTGCTGTTCTGTAAATGTTTGTTCAAGTGAGTCGAGCACTCGGCTGAAATTGGTTTCCAAGGCTGTAGGGACAGCCTGTTGCCCCTGGTGGGTGCGGGCATAGCCTTCCGTCACCTGTTGGGTTCCATCCAGGTAGACTTTGAGGAACTTGCGGGCACGGCTCAGACGGGTCGGGTCATCTTCGATGCTGTCGAGTATTTCACGCGCCTTGCTGGTGATGCGTTGCAGGCGGGCGTTGAATTCCGGGTTGCTGATTTTGTGGCGGGCGTTGTCAATGGCATCAATTTTGATATTGGCGGCGTCCAAGGCGTCCAACACTTCATCGATGGTGACGCCGATGGATAGCCCATTTGCTTTGTCCCTGCGGGGATCCAGCCCATAGTAGAGCGCGAACCCGAGGAAGGCGGCCGCGCCAATCAGCAAAGCTTCGGGAATGGCGGAGAGCGTGAAACTGGATGCCCACCAATCCAACAGGGCAGTGTTGGCGCTGATCAGCAAAGCTGCAACGGTTTTGAACGGGGTGGATGGGGCGCGGGCAATCTTTTTGCGCTCATATTCGCCTTGTAGCCTGAAGCCTTGGCGGGCAATGGTGGCACCCAACATATATGCGGCAAATGCCCCACCTGTAAGCAGGGTGTCAAACACTGCGCCCCGTATCAGTGAGGCAATAGCGGTAATCAGGACTGGCAACGGCAACAAGTAAAGCAGGATGCCCTTGATGCCGTAGCGCATGTCATGGATGGTAGAATCATAGCGTTTGGCGGCAGTCATGACATTTCCTTTAGCCGAGTAGGGGAGGGATCAGGTGGAAGATGGAAAGCATGCTGACACCCCCAACCGTGACCAACAAAAGAATGAAGCCAACTATTTTTTTTAACGCATACGCCATGCCTTCGTCCTCTTTTTATAATCAGTGGTTAAGTGTAGCGTGTATATGAGGCCATCACCTATTCTATTCAAGCCTCTGGCGCAGAAAAAGATTTTATTTATGAACGGAAGCTGTATATAATAGGCATCATTACAAAAAAAAGCGGGTCATGAAAGACCCGCGTTTTGTGAAGGTGACTCAAGAACGCCGAAGCTATAGAAACTTCGGAGGGATGAAGGCAAACCCCCTGTTTGACGCCTTCAATCCGGTTCTCAATCCTTACCTTTCAACCAGCTCCCCAATGAATGGCCGGTTGGTAGGGTAAGTTTGAGAAATGAAACTTCAGCGCGCCGTCATTCCGAATCTCTTATGCCATTGAGTGTCAGAACGGCGGAACAGCTTATTTTTGTATTTCAGATACTTCTGACGACGAAACCGTTACCACAAACCCCAAGTTCACGATTCCTTGCTGAAGTTGTGCTTATGGTAAGCTTGGGTCACTGAATCGAACCTTAACCTCTGGGTTATTTTTTGCTCGATAAAAACAAGGCTGGATCGACTGCTTCGCCATTCAAATAGACAGACCAATGCAAGTGTGGGCCAGTGGCTCTGCCAGTGCTGCCGACTTTACCGATAACTTCCCCCTGTTGAACGACATCGCCAGGCTGTACGTCGATTTCACTTAAATGGGCGTACATGCTGATAATGCCTGAACCATGATCAACGTATATGGTGTTTCCACTGAAAAAGAAATCGCCCGTATAGAGCACCTGTCCAGCAGCTGCCGCCTTGACTGGCGTACCTTTGGCGGCGGCGATATCCATGCCGCTGTGCGGGCTGCGTGGCTGATTGTTGATGATGCGGCGTAACCCGAAGCGTCCGGTATCATGGCCAGGCGCAGGCCTAATGAAATCCAAGGCTGGCGGCTCTTCAGTGAAATGGGTTCTGATTTGTTTTTGAATAGCCTGTTCCTGAATGATGCGTTGTGAGGACTCTTCATCCGGATTGACTTTGTTTTTATCTTTTATGCTGATTTGTTGGGTTCTGTATTGCTTGGGTTGGATCTGGAAATTGATGGTTTCGCCATTTTGCAGGTACAGCGCCTGTGTTCCGGCCGTTGCGTCCAGTGGAATGCCCACTAGCGCCATCCATTGGTTATCAACAGGCGCAACCGTTACCCTGACCCCTTCATACTGTACAATCGGAGGAGAACCTGACAACGGCGACACCGGAATTTGGGCAATGCCACCAGGAACTGAGTTAGCGCGCGGAAAAGCCGCAAGATTGGCTGAATACAGGACGATACTGAACAGTAACCATTTTTTCATTTTTATTGACCTGGCAAGTTGGTATTGAAACAGATGATGAAGCATAACATAAGTGCGGGTCGAATGCGGGACATACAATCCTTCCATGTCATGGCGCTGTTGGCGGAGGCGCGCAAACGGGAGTCCGCAGGACAGGATATTATCCATTTGGAGATTGGCGAGCCGGATTTTCCGACTCCGGCTCCAATTGTGGAGGCAGGCATCCGGGCTTTACAGGCAGGGCGCACCAAGTACACGGCAGCCTGTGGGTTGCCACAACTGCGCGAGGCTATTGCCGGTTATTATGCTGACCGTTTTGGGGTCAACATTGCACCAGGGCGTATTCTTGTCACACCCGGAGCGTCGGGGGCTTTGCAACTGGTGTTGGGGAGTTTGTTGAATCCCGCCGATGAAGTGCTGATGACTGATCCAGGTTACCCTTGTAACCGCCATTTTGTACGCCTGTTTGAGGGCAAGGCAACGGGGATTGCGGTCGGGGCCGATACAGATTACCAACTGACCTCTGCCCACATTCATTCACATTGGAGCGTCCGCACACGGGCAGTATTGTTGGCCACTCCCTCCAATCCTACCGGAATGGTGCTGGGGGCTGACACGCTGAGGGATATTTACTCGGCAGTCCAGCAGCATGGCGGTGAGTTGATTGTGGATGAAATCTATCAAGGGTTGGTGTATGGCACCCATGATTATACGGCCTTGTCGATAAATCCTGAAAATATCTGGGTGATCAACAGCTTCTCCAAATACTTTGGTATGACTGGATGGCGGCTTGGTTGGGTGGTCGCGCCGGAGTGGGCGGTTGAAACGCTAGACCGGTTGGCGCAGAACATTTTTCTGGCACCATCAACACCCGCGCAATATGCTGCATTGGCTGCTTTTTCCCCTCAATCATTGGCGATCATGGAGCAACAACGGCAGGAGTTGTTGTTGCGGCGTGATTTTCTGTTGCCTGCATTGCGCGAGTTAGGGTTCTCAGTCCAGCGTGAGCCACAAGGGGCATTTTATATTTATGCCGGATCAGAGCGTTTTGGCGAAGACGCCCAACGCTTATGTCTGGATATGCTGGATAAAAGTGGCGTAGTGTTTACACCGGGCATTGATTTTGGAACACATCAGGCAAATGTGCATGTGCGCTTTGCTTACACCACTGGTGTCAAACGGCTAGGGCAGGCGGTGGAAAGGCTCGCCTGCTGTTTGCCGTATTGATTTAATTGCTGAAAGTATTGCACTCGTTCATGTTGCCAGACTGAAAGCCGCGCTGGAACCAACTTACGCGCTGTTGGGATGTGCCATGCGTGAAGGAGTCCGGATTGACGGCGCGCCCTGACATGCGTTGCAAACGGTCGTCACCAATGGATTGCGCCGCCGTCATGGCTTCTTCCACATCGCCGCTCTCCAGCATGTTGAACTTGGTTTGTACGTAATGTCCCCATACCCCGGCAAAGCAATCGGCCTGTAATTCCAGCGCAACCGATAGGGCATTGCCGTCGCGTTCGCTGGAGCGGGCTTGAAGGTTAGAAACTTTATCCGTAATGCCCAGCAGGTTCTGCACATGATGGCCTACTTCATGTGCCAACACATAAGCCTGGGCAAAGTCACCCGATGCGCCCAAGCCTGCAAGTTCCCGATAAAATCCCAGGTCAATGTAAACTTTTTGGTCGCCTGGACAATAAAAAGGGCCGGTTGAGGCGGTGGAATAGCCACAGGCGGTGTCAATCTGGTCGGTGAACAGCACTAGCTTCGGTTTGGTGTACTGTTTGCCCATTTGCTGGAAAACGGGTGTCCATACATCTTCCGTGCTGGCGAGGATGGTGGAAACAAATTTGCCCATGTCGTCATGTGGGGTGCCAGTCTGCACAGCGCTTGAAGAGCCGCCGCCGATCCCCCCAAGGATGGTGTTTGCGCCGCCGATAAGGCCCAATAGCTGTATGGGGTTCGCCCCCATGAACCAGCCAACCAGGACAATGGCGACAGTCCCCACCAGTCCGATGTGAAATCCGCCAACCCTGCCGCCGCCGCCATTGCGCCGGTCTTCGACATTGTCGCTCTGCCTTCCTGTCCTCCAACGCATACTTTCTCTCCAATAAGAATTTTCATAGGAAAATTTTCACAATTTCTGTGAACTAAAGCCAAATACACACTCTCTGTCAACTTATAAATGGCTATTACGTTATGGAAACAGAGTACCCGGCTTATTGCAGGGGGGAAGAGGGGCGCTCAAAGGAACATGATGATAACTGCGGTGCTGATAACCGGCCATGACAACCGGTGGGAAAGGGATTCGCATAAGGAAGAAGGCTTGGAAATAAATGCGCGGCTAAACAATTTCCTGCGGGAAGTTGAGCGGCGGGCGTTCGTCACTGCGCGTCTGGCGACCCAGGATGAAGATGAGGCGATGGATATTGTGCAGGATGCGATGTTCAAACTGGTTCAAAAGTATTCAGGCCACACGGAGAAGGAGTGGGGCGCGTTGTTTCATGCCATCCTGCACAGCCGGATCAATGATTGGCACCGCCGTCAGAAGGTGCGCAATCGCTGGCGGGTGTTTTTCTTTGCAGAAAACAAGGAAGAGGAATATCAGCCAGAAGAGCAGGTTGCCCAAACCCAGTTTCTTGAGCCGGAGCCTCAACTATTACAGGATGAGCTAAGCGCCATTATGTTGGCGGCGGTGGGAAAACTGCCATTGCGTCAGCAGCAGGCTTTGTTGCTGCGTGCATGGGAAGGCTATGACATTACGGAAACTGCCAGGATCATGCGCTGTTCAGAAGGGAGTGTGAAGACACACTATTCAAGGGCTATCCACAGTTTGCGGGAAAAACTGGGAGATCACAAATGACAGGTATGACTAAAGAATTTACTGAGCGGTTACTGGTGGAGGCAGTCAGGCAGGGGATGGATGAGACCACCGGGAACCTCGATTGGCAAACTCAGGCCCGCCTGACGCGTATGCGTTTGCTGGCGCAGGAGCAGTCTGGCCATTTGTCTGAGGGGGCTGGCTTCTCATCGTTTTCACGGGGATTTGCAGTCGCAACCGCTGTCACATTGGCAATTACCCTTTGGGTTTTACCCAATGTTAAGGATTCATTGCCAGGGGCGGCTCCAATGTTGGGCGATAGGACAGCGAAAACGTCGGATGTGGAATTGGACGCTAATGTTATGGATGTCCTGATGTCCAATGAAGATATGGACTTTCTAGAAAATCTGGAAATATACGAGTGGCTGGAGGCTGAATACGGCTAGCCAAATGATCTAAGGAGATAGGCATGAAAAGGAAGGGAATCCTGATAGGTTATTGCATGTTGGCTGCATTGACTTGGATGGCGCCTATATCGGCTGAGGAGAATTCAGATGATATTACGGCGATGCTCACATGGTGGGATGAATTCGGTAGCGATTGGGAAGAAGCTAAAGAATTGATCGATTTTGTCGCGATGGATACGACGCCGTATCTGGTGGCGGACAACACTATGGAGATGCAAGATGGGAAGCGTCGGCAATAATGTTTGGCCTAGGCTGATAGGTTCTTTGTTTACGATGGTGATGCTGCTTATTGGTGGGAATGCAATGGCGGAACCGGTCAGATGGAATGACCTTAATAGCACTGAAAAATCGGTATTAAAGGCATTTCAGGGCGAGTGGGAAGGTTTTTCTGAGAAAAAACAAAATATTTTACGTCGTTGGGCCAGTAAGCCCGAGTCGGAGCGGGCCAGGATCAAAAAACGTTACGCGGAATGGAAACAGCTGTCACCACAACAGCAACGGAAAGTTGCCCAACAATTGAAACGTTTTAAAACGATGTCGCCTTCACAAAAGGCAAGAGTGCGTGCATGGCACGAATGGGTACAGAAACTGCCTGAAGGGGAGCGCAAAAAACTGCGTGAATCCTGGCCAACGATGACTGATGCCGAGCGCCGGGCTTACATGAAAGAATTGCAGAAAAAGTATGGCCATAGTTAAATTTGTTATGCTGTTTTATAGATTGTATTTTTATTTAAAATCTAAATTAAGCACGTTATATTCAGCTTGTATTCAGGTTAAGTTTTGGTCTCTATATTTTGGTTATACACAAGATACTGTAAAAACAGTTATTTATGTATTTCGTTAAGTTTGTGTTCAGGTCTTCTCGTTGATGTAGATTTATGCTAACCTGCTATCAGAAAAGTTCTTAGAGTGTCAACAAAAGTCGGGGTAAGTGATTTTCCATAGCGAAATGCTTATAAAGATGGAAGGTTGCTTATGCTGCTGCTGAAAACAGCTAAAGGCTTTGCCTTTACAAAAAAGGAGTCTCAGGAATGCTAAAACCACAAACCCATGTGGATGAGAAGGAGGATGCTGCTTTTGCTCCACTGGATGAGGAAAATATTGGCGATGGGCTTGAAGAACTGGATGAAGCCGGTGATTCCGAAGATGATGCAGCAGGTTTCTCGGATATTGCAGCTCCCTTATCTTCGGGGGAAATTGACGCCACACAAATGTACCTCCGGGAAATTGAATTTTCCCCTCTTTTGACTCCTGAAGAAGAAGTCCTGTATGGGCGTCTTGTGCGTCAGGGTGATGCGTTTGGTCGCCAAAAGATGATCACCTGCAATCTGCGGTTGGTGGTGAAAATTGCCCGCCGTTACATGGGGAGAGGCCTGCCGCTGCCCGATTTGATTGAAGAGGGTAATTTGGGGTTGATCCATGCGGTTGAAAAATTTGACCCGGAACGCGGGTTCCGTTTTTCCACCTACGCCACTTGGTGGATTCGTCAGAATATTGAGCGCGCGCTGATGAATCAAACCCGCACCATCCGTTTGCCAATCCATGTCAACAAGGAACTGAACGCTTACATGCGCAAGGTGCGGGAGATGACCCAGAAATTGGGTTATGAACCTTCTCTTCCGCAAGTGGCGGAAGCCATGGATAAGCCTATCGAAGTTTTGCGCAAATTGCTGGATTTCAACGAGCGGATCACTTCGCTGGATGTCACTGTTGGCAAAGATGGCGATAGTCCCCTGGTTGATTTCGTCAGTACGGAAAGCAGCGACGAACCTGATAGCAAGCTGGAGGATGAAGACATTACCCAGTCGGTCGACAACTGGTTGGGGCAACTTGAGTTCAAGCAGCGGGAAGTCGTCATGCGCCGGTTTGGTTTAAATGGGCATGAACGGGCGACACTGGAGCAGGTGGGCGAAGCGCTGGGGTTGACTCGTGAACGTGTGCGCCAAATTCAAATGGACGCCCTCAAGCGCTTGCGCCGCATTCTGGAGAATAAAGGCCTGTCAGGGGAAAGCCTGCTGGGTATTGCCTGAACAGTTAGGCTTGAACCAGTGTTTGCATTGGCTTAACGAAGCAAAAACGCCGCAGCCACGCGGCGTGTTTCACTGAGCAGGATATTATAAGTACGGCAAGCGGCGTCATTGCCCATGATTTCAAAACCGACGCCGTTTTGCACCAGTGCCCTCCAAACAGCGGGAGATGGCATGTTTTGGGCGGGGTCGCTACCGATAATGATGACTTCTGCGCCAAGCTCGAATAACGGATCCAAATGGCGAGGCTCCAGTTCTTGTAGGCTTTTGGGTTCCCAGTCCCTGTGCAGCGTTTGTGGGCCAAGCAGGAAACTGTGTTGCAGCATTTCCTGATTGACCTTGACCCAGCCTTCCCCGTAGCCGGTGATGCGGTAAAGGGCGTTTCCGATGTCTTCGCTGAATTTCATTTCCTTTTCCCTACCTGTTCTGCAATTGACAGTCTGCATGGTGAATTGTAATGTGGCTGGCTTACAAATGGCCCCAGTGAATGGGTAATGTTCCTTTGATGGATTCAGAATAGTGCAGGACAATTTTCAAAGAATAAACCGGCTCCCGACCTATGTTTTCAAAATCACTGATGCGCTCAAAAAAGAAGCGCGAGCCAATGGCGAGGATATCATTGACTTCGGGATGGGGAACCCTGATCAGCCTACGCCTAAACATATTGTAGACAAATTGGTGGAAACGGCCTTGCGCAATGACACCCACCGCTACTCTATGTCACGCGGCATCCCGCGCCTGCGCAAAGCCATCAGTAATTGGTACAAGCGCAAATTCGATGTGGATATTGACCCGGAAACTGAGGCGATCGCCACCATTGGTTCCAAGGAAGGCCTGGCACATCTGGCGCTGGCGACCATGAGCCGGGGCGACACGGTGCTGGTGCCCAATCCGGCTTACCCCATCCATCCCTATGGCAGCATTATTGCCGATGCCGATATCCGGCATGTGCCGATGGTTCCGGGCAGGGATTTTTTCGCTGAATTGGAAGCCGCCATCAAGAACTCCTGGCCGGTGCCGAAGATGCTGATCCTGAATTTTCCGGGCAACCCGACGGGGCAGGTGGTGGATCTGGACTTTTTCGAGCGTGTCATCAGGATTGCCAAGGAACACCAAATCTGGGTCATTCACGACATTGCCTACGGTGAAATCTGTTTCGATGGCTATAAGGCGCCGTCCATCCTGCAAGTGGAAGGGGCGAAAGATATCGCCGTTGAGTTTTACTCCCTGTCCAAGACCTACAACATGCCGGGCTGGCGGGTAGGTTTCATGTGTGGCAACCCGACCCTGGTCAAGGCGCTGGAGCGGATCAAGTCCTATCTGGATTACGGCACGTTCACCCCGATCCAGGTGGCCGCCATCCAGGCGTTGGATGGGCCGCAGGATTGTGTGGAGGAAATCCGCAGCATGTATGAAAGCCGCCGCAATGTCCTGTGCGATGGCCTCAATGCAGCGGGCTGGTCGGTCGAGCGCCCCAAGGCCAGCATGTTCGTCTGGGCCAAAATCCCTGAACAGTATGCACACATGGGTTCGTTGGAATTCGCCAAGAAAGTGCTGGCTGACGCCAAAGTGGCGGTGTCGCCAGGTATCGGTTTTGGCGAATATGGCGATGATCACGTCCGTTTCAGCCTGATTGAAAATGAGCACCGGACACGTCAGGCGATCCGCAACATTAAGCAAATGTTCCGTAAAGATCAGGGCGCGGCATAAATAAGCTGGGCGTCCTGCCATTCAATTGGAGGAGTAAGCATGGAGCCTGTCAAGGTTGGTCTGCTGGGGTTGGGAACCGTCGGTGGCGGTACTGCGACTGTTTTGAAACGTAATGCGGAAGAAATTGCCCGTCGTGCAGGCCGCGGCATCGTAATCGATTACGCCGCCAACCTGAACCTTAGTCGTGCCGAACAATTGGGCTTGGGTGATGTGCGCCTGACCGAGGATGCGTTCGATGTCGTCAGCGATCCGGACATCCAGATTGTGGTGGAGTTGATTGGCGGCTACACCGTGGCGCGTGATCTGGTGCTGCGGGCAATCCACAATGGCAAGCATATTGTGACGGCGAACAAGGCGCTGATAGCGTTGCACGGCAATGAAATTTTCGCCGCAGCCCAAGAACAGGGTGTCATGGTGGCGTTTGAAGCGGCGGTCGCAGGCGGCATCCCGGTCATCAAGGCGGTGCGTGAAGGTCTGGCGGCCAACCGTATCGAATGGCTGGCGGGCATCATCAATGGCACTGGCAACTTCATCCTCACGGAAATGCGTGACAAGGGCCGCGCTTTTGGCGACGTGTTGAGCGAGGCGCAGACGTTGGGTTACGCTGAAGCTGACCCCACCTTTGATGTGGAGGGGATCGACGCCGCCCACAAGCTGACCATTCTCTCCGCCATCGCGTTTGGCATCCCGCTGCAATTCAAGCAGACCTATACCGAGGGCATCACGAAAATCACGGCGGAAGATGTCACCTATGCGACTGAGCTTGGCTACCGCATCAAGCACTTGGGGATTGCGCGCCGCACCGCCAAAGGCATCGAACAGCGGGTGCACCCGACCCTGATCCCGCATCGCCGCCTGATCGCCAATGTCGATGGGGTCATGAATGCCGTGCTGGTGAAAGGCGACGCAGTGGGGCCGACCCTGTACTACGGCGCTGGGGCTGGCGCGGAACCAACCGCTTCCGCCGTCATCGCCGATCTGGTGGACATTGCCCGTGCGCTGACCTCCGACCCGACCAACCGTGTGCCGCATCTGGCGTTTCAGCCCAGCAGCTTGGCGGACACGGCCATTTTGCCGATCGAAGAAGTGGAAACGGCGTTCTATTTGCGCATGTGCGCGCTGGACCGTCCGGGCGTGCTGGCGGATGTCACCCGCATTCTCGGCGACCGCCAGATCAGCATCGAAGCCTTCATCCAGAAAGAGCCGAAAACCGGCGAAAACAAGGTTGACATTATCATGCTGACCCAGCGGGTGCGCGAAGGCAACATGGACGAAGCGATTACGGCCATTGAGGCGCTGGAAAGCATTTGCAGCAGCGTTACCCGCATCCGCGTAGAAAGCCTGGGCTAAGACTTATGAAATATATTTCCACCCGCGGGCAATCGCCCGCGCAATCCTTTACTGAAATTTTGCTGGGTGGCTTGGCGCCGGATGGCGGCCTATACCTGCCGGAAACCTACCCACATTTCAGTGATGATGGCTTGGCGCGGATGCGCGGCATGAATTACCGCGAACTGGCGTTTGAGGTGCTGTCGCGTTTCATCACCGACATCCCGGCGGATGACCTGCAAGCCATCATCGACAAAACGTACACGGCGGCGGTTTATTGCAATGTGCGCCCCGGCGAAAATGCGGAAGACATTACCCCGCTGCACACCCTGGAGCCTGATTTGCATCTGTTGTGTTTGTCCAATGGCCCGACCATTGCGTTCAAGGACATGGCGATGCAGTTGCTCGGCAACCTGTTTGAATACGTGCTGGCGAAGGCGGGGCAGGGCATCAATATCCTCGGCGCGACCTCCGGCGACACAGGCTCTTCCGCCGAATACGCCATGCGCGGCAAGCACGGCGTCAATGTGTTCATGCTGTCGCCCTACGGCAAGATGAGCCGTTTCCAGACCGCGCAGATGTTCAGCCTGCAAGACCCGAACATTTTCAATATCGCGGTCAAGGGCGTGTTCGACGATTGCCAGGACATTGTCAAAGCAGTTTCCAACGACCATGCGTTTAAACAGGCCAACCACATCGGTGCGGTCAACTCGATCAACTGGGCGCGGGTGGCGGCGCAGGTCGTCTATTACTTCAAGGGTTACTTTGCGGCGACTGCCGACAACCGCCAGCAGGTCAGCTTCGCGGTGCCTTCCGGCAATTTCGGCAATGTTTGCGCCGGACACATTGCGCGCATGATGGGCTTGCCGATCCGCCATCTGGTGGTGGCGACCAACGAAAATGACGTGCTGGATGAATTTTTCCGCACTGGCGTTTACCGTCCACGCGGTTCCGCCAACACTTACCACACCAGCAGCCCGTCGATGGACATTTCCAAAGCCTCCAACTTTGAGCGTTTCGTGTTCGATCTGGTTGGGCGTGATGCGGGCAAGGTACGGGAGCTGTGGGGCGAAGTCGATCAGGGCGGAGCCTTCGATTTGAATGAAGGCAGCATCTTCGGCAAGGTTGCTGGTTTCGGTTTCCAATCAGGCTCCAGTTCGCACGCCAACCGCATGCAGACTATCCGCAATGCCTGGGAAACTTGGCAGGTCATGATCGACACCCACACGGCGGATGGCCTGAAAGTGGCGTTGGAGCGCCGCGAAGCCGATGTGCCAATGCTGGTGCTGGAAACCGCCTTGCCCGCCAAGTTTGAGGATTCCATCCGTGAAGCTTTGGGCCGTGACCCGGTGCGGCCTGCCGGTATGGCGGATCTGGAAAATCTGCCGCAGCGCTTCCAGGTGATGGAAGCCGATGCAAATGCGGTGAAACAATTCATTGTGGAAAAAACAGCGTAAGCCGTTCCATGGCGAATTTCAGCACGCATATCACCGTGGCGGCGGCGGGGGCTGGCCTGCTTTCCGTGCTGTTTCTGCAAGTTGGGTTGGCGGGGCCGCGCGAAGCCATGTTGCTGGCACTGCTGGGCACGATTGGCGGCATCCTGCCGGATATTGACCTGGAGCATGCTTACCCCAGCCGGATCATGTTTTCCCTGTTCGGGATTATTGCGGCCTTCCTGCTCGTGTTCGCCCGGAAAAGCGAGCTGTCGATTGTCGAATTGTGGGGGATGGGGTTGGTGGCTTTCGCCGTGATCCGTTTCCCGGTCTGGATGATCTTTAATCAGTATACGGTGCACCGGGGTTCCATCCATTCATTGGTGGCGGCGTTGCTGTTCATGTTTTTGACGGCGGCGTTCGCTTATCACGTAATGGGGGAAAAGCCCTTCATGGCTTGGCTGTTCGGGCTGTTTGTTTTTCTGGGCTTTGTGCTGCATCTGCTGCTGGACGAGCTGTACAGCGTGGATTTCATGAACAGCAAAATCAAAAAGTCATTTGGCACCGCCCTGAAAATACTGGACTGGAAAAAGCGTGAAAAATCCACCGCGTTGGTGGTGGCGACCATCCTGGCGTGGGCGGTGGTGCCGGATTCGCGCTCTTTCTGGGACACGCTGCTGAGTGCGGAAACCTACCGCATTATCGCGTCCCGCTTCTTGCCCTGATATTACCGGGTGCTGTCATGCGGGTGATGGCGATTTTCCTTCCGCAAGGGGTGGCGGGGATAATCTGTCGCCTATATGTGTCGTCTATTTTCATGCCATAATCCCCACTGTTTCTATGGGCTTGGAGAAACGGGATGGCGGATTCCACGCAAACCGAACAGATTTTCCTCAGCTATAGCCGCACCAATAATCTGGCGGAAGCGGTCGCCTTGCGCGCAGGACTGGAACAGGCCGGGTTTACGGTGTTCCGCGATGAGGATTCCATTTACGCGGGCGACAACTGGATGCAGCGTTTGCAGGCTGCGTTGCAGGGCTGTTCCGCATTCGTGCTGCTGTACGGGCGCGATGGCGTCAAACGTTGGGTGGGGGCGGAAGTGCAGTACGCCTTGAGCCGCCACCTTTCCCCGCATGATGATCCGCAACGGTTGCCGATTTTCCCCATCCTGTTGCCGGATGGCGATTTGGGCAGCTTGCCGCCATTCCTGAGCCTGTTCCAGGTTCAGCGCTGGCAATTGGGCGAAGCCTTGCCGGAGCGGTTGGCGCAGGCGATCCGCGACAAGAGCGAATGGCAGGACGGCAGCAATACCTTCGACGGTTGCCCGTATCTGGGCCTGAGCGCCTTTCAGCAACAGGATGCGCGGCTGTTTTTTGGGCGGCGCAAGGAAACGCTGGAGGCGCTGAAATTCCTCGGCGCGCAGCGCGAGGCCAACCCGGAGAATCACATTCCCATGGATGGGCAATACTGCCGCTGGCTGCAAATCGAGGGCAACAGCGGCGCGGGCAAGTCGTCGCTGGTGAACGCCGGGATGTTGCCGCTGATCCGGCAGGGCGCGTTGTGGGCGCGCACCAGCTACGAAAAGTGGCGAATCATCGGCCCGATGATGCCGGGCAAGCAGCCGCTCAAGCAGTTGGCGGAGGCGCTGGAACATGCCTTCAAACCTGACCCCGCCAGCCGCGACTCCCTGGCTTTGCGGCGGCGCATGGAAGCAGATGAAGAGGTGCTGACCTCCCTGCTGGCTGACCACAAGCAGGCTGATACCGCGCTCCTGTTGGTGGTTGACCAGTTTGAGGAGTTGTTCACCTTTGCCGAAGAAGCTGAAAAGCGCCAGTTTGACGCCCAGCTTGCCTATGCGCTGGCGGATGCAACTTGCCCGCTGTTCCTGATCAGCACGGTGCGCATCGATTTCCTGGATGGCTTTGAAAAACTCGGCAAGCTGTCGGAGCGCTACAACGACCAGTGCAAGCGTTATCTGCTGAAAACCCTGTCGCAGGACGGCATCCGCGAGGTCATCACGCAACCGGCGCGGCTGGCGGGGCTGGACGCCAGCGAAATCACCCCCGCGATCCTGAGCGACACCGAAAACGAACCGGGCGCATTGCCGCTGGTGGAAAATGCGCTGCATTACCTGTGGGAACACCGCAAGGACAACCGTCTCAGTTATGAGCTGTATCGCCAGCAAGGCAGGCTGGTTGGACTGTTGGGGATGCAGGCCGACGCCCTGCTGGAGCGGCTGGACAAGGACAAAAGCCTTCCCAAAGGCAGGGAAGGGGCGCTGGAACTGCTGCTGGCGCTGACCCGCATCAACCCGCAGGGCAACCACACCCGCGAACGCATCCCGCTGCTGCAAGCCCGCCAGATTGCGGGGGATGAGAACGAAGCAAAGGGGCAAGCCATCATCGACTATCTGGCGGGCAGGCGGCAGGAGGGCGGCAATGGCGGCTTGCGCCTGATTACCACGGTGGGCGATGGAAGAAACCCATCCCCAGCCCTTCCCTTATCAGGGAAGGGAGCCTTGCCGCAACGCCGAACTGCTGACGGTGGCACACCCGGCTCCTCCCCTGATAAGGGGAGGTTGGGAGGGGTTTCTTCTGTCTCGGTTGACCTGATCCACGAAACCCTGATCCGCGCCCGTCCGGATGAAAAGACCGGCAAACTGGTGGGCTACTGGCAGACGCTCTATCGCTACATCGACAACAACCGCGACCGGCTGTTTTACCGCGACCAGTTGAAGGAACAGGCGGCGGCATGGCAGGGCAGCGGCTGGTTTGGGCGCTGGTGGCGGCTGGCGGGCTGGTCTGACCTCCGTCACTTCCGCAAGGTGCGCCCTGGTCGGGCGACGCAGGAAGGGTGTTTCCTGCGTTGGAGCGAACGCATGGCGTGGGTGCAGGGCGGCGTGCTGGCGCTGCTGCTGGCTTTCGTCGGGCAAGCCTACCTGTGGACGCTGGATCATGGGCTACCACCCAACTACATGCTCACCCAGCAGAAATTTCGCCTGATGAATTTGGGGTGGTTGACTGAGCCGTTGCCTGAAATGGTGGAGAAAGCAATCCAGCCGCCTGAAGGTGAGTTTCTGGTAGGGGAATACGACAAGGAGTTTGGCGAAATGGTAAATAAAGCATTGAAAGATATAGGATCATACGGCCAGCAGAACTTTGGCTATCCCGCTGCCAATGCCACGATTCCGCAGCCTTTTTTCATTGGCAAGTATGAAGTGACTTACGAACAGTATGATTACTACGTTTGGCAACAACAGGGAGCAGAGAATCCGCCAACCTATCCTGGCAACCCTCCCAATGAGAGTGGGCGGGGGCAACGTGCAGTAGTGAATGTGTCATGGAATGATGCGAATGCTTACCTGCAATGGCTGGGTAAAAAATCCGGGGAAAGTTACCGCCTGCCGACTGAAGCCGAATGGGAATATGCTGCCCGTGCCAGAACCGACACGCCTTACTGGTGGGGGGATAAGGAAGATGCCCAAGGGATGGCTAACTGTAATGGTTGTGGTAGCCAGTGGGATAACAAATTTGTTGCCCCTGTTGGCAGTTTTAAAGCCAATGATTTCGGGCTGCATGATACGGCTGGTAATGTCTGGGAGTGGACTTGTTCGGAATGGAAAGCGGATATTGATGAAGGCGCAGGCCATTGTGTAGAGCCTAAAAGTCAGTCAGCTGCGCGGGTGTTGCGCGGTGGTTCGTGGTACAGCAAACCTGACTGGTTGCGTTCTTCTGCGCGTTCCTGGGGCAGCACCGGCAACCGAATCAACGATGTGGGATTTCGGGTATTGCGTTCAGCCAGGACTAAATAACCCTTTTCCCTTTACCGTGGCGGAGATGGCCTATACTCGTTGCTGAGGCCGTTGTCGGGATTGGTGGCGGTCGGGTCACTTTACCGCGCGAAGCGCGGCGATTTTTTTTGAGGCTACCTAATGGATAAAAAACAGCCCTCATCATCCGTGCCACAAGCCGTCCACGACTGCCGCAACCTGATCAAGTGGATGATCCCGCATATCGACAAACTGCCGCGCAACCGCCGTTTCACCCTGGGCGAACGGCTGGAAAACCGCTTGCTGTTGATCCTTGAGTCACTGGTGACCGCCGCCTATGTTCCCAACAAGCGCAGCTTTTTGTTCCAGGCCAACCGCGATCTCGCGGTATGTCGCCACCTGTGGCGTTTGTGCTATGACTTCCGCGCCATTCCCCTCAACAGCTACCAGTTCGGCGGCAAGCTGATGCTGGAACTGGGGAAACAGGTTGGCGGCTGGATGAAGGCGGCATGAAACGCTACGGCAAGCTGTGGCCAGGTGTCGTCTCATTTGGCAACCTGTTGTCAGCTTATCATCTTCGACAACTACGCCTGCCGCAAGGGTAAAGGTGTGCATCAGGCGGTGGCGCGTTACCAGTGTTGGGCAAACCGCTACGCCTACGCGCTCAAGTTGGATATTGCCCGCTATTTCCCCAGCATCGACCACGCCATCCTCAAACAGCAAATCGCCCATCATCTCAAAGACCCGGATGTGCTGTGGCTGTTTGATGTCATCCTCGATCATTCGCCCGCCTTCCCGCCCGAACCACTGGTATATTTTCCCGGCGATGACCTGTTGACCCCGCTGGAGCGGCGCACCGGCATCCCCATTGGCAACCTCACCAGCCAGTTCCTCGCCAACCTGTATCTGGATGGTTTCGACCATTTTGCGAAAGAAATGCTGGGGGTGAAAGCCTACCTGCGTTATGTCGATGATGCCGTTCTGCTCTCCAACAGCAAGGCGGAACTGCATGGCTGGCGGCAAGCCATTGAAGAAAAACTGTTGGAACTGCGGCTGCGCCTGCATCCGCGCAAGGTGAACATTTTTCAGGTCTACGAAGGAGTGGATGTGTTGGGTTATCGGGTATTTCCCGCCCACCGTTTGCTGCGCAATGATAATGGCCACCGTTTTGTCCGCCGCTTGCGTGGTTTCACTCAAGCATGGCGTGATGGTCGTGTGGAATGGGGTGATTTCAACCCTGGCGTTCAAAGTTGGATAGGCCATGCCAGCCAAGCCGACACACTGGGTTTGCGCCAGCGCATTTTCGATACTACGGTCTTTACACGGGAAGAGGGCTAAGGTGCGCGGGTGTTGCGCGGTGGTTCGTGGAACAACAAACCTGACTGGTTACGTTCTTCTGCGCGTAACAGGAACAACACCGACAACCGAAACAACAATGTGGGATTTCGGGTATTGCGTTCAGCCAGTCCGCCCCAGCTGCCAGAGTCCGGTTGCCTACGGTCAGGCGGAGCGTGCATCGGGGTGTCCATGACCCTTTTTCCGGGCTGCGCACGGACGCGCCAGCCGAATAGATGGCAGGGAAGCGGCAGGCGGGGCTGGTAGCTTGGGCGAACGTCCCGCCTGTTTTTCGCTGCGCCTGTGTCAGGTTGCTCTCGACTGACTCGGGCAATGAGATGCGCCACTGTTGGGAGGAGGGCAAGCCTTCGAAGATGGTGGGTTTCGTTCTCCGTCCCATCCTACTGCCGCGCCAGATACAGCCGGTAATTCAGGCTGATCACCGCCAGCAGCAGCAACGCCGCCACCAAGGTATGGCTGGTGGCGACAAACAAGGGCAAAGCCAGTACCACATTCAAGATGCCCAATGTCACCTGTGTCAGCAGAAGCAGCAGGATGGCGTATGGGGTCATTCCCAATAGCTGTTGGCGCTTGCGGATTGCCCACCACGCCAGTGCGCCCAGCGTCAGCAACACAACCAGCGCCCCCAGCCGGTGCGCCAGATGGATGGCGGTGCGCGCTGGATTTTCCAGGATGCCGAATTCGTAATTGGTCCCTTCCCGCCATTCGAACGCAAACCCGCTGGCAAAATCCGCATCTGGCCACAAGGTGCCGTGACAGGTTGGGAACGTGGTTCCGCAGGCGACGGCGGCGTAATGGGTGCTGGTCCAACCGCCCAGGAAAATCTGCCCAACCAACAGCAGCAAGGTGATCAGGCTGGCCATTTTCAACCTGACCGTTGCCGGGGAATGGAACATCAGTGGCCGGGAATGGTGCTGCCGGAGCCATAGCAGCCATACCAGCGACAGGGTGGCGAAGCCGCCCAGCAAATGGCCGGTCACAATCATCGGGCTTAACAGCAGGGTCACTGTCCACATGCCCAGGGCGGCCTGGAACAGGACAGTCCCCAGCAACAGCGCAGGCAGCGCCAGCCCCGTTTGCGCCAGTTGCTGACGGAACCGCAGGTTGATAATAAAAATGCCTAAAATCAGTAAACCCAGCGTTCCGGCGGCATAACGGTGGATCATTTCCTTCCAGGCCTTGTGCGCTTCCAGCGGTCGCTGGAATTGGGCGTCGTCCACCACGCCCGGCACGGTCAGGTGCCCGTAGCAACCAGGCCAGTCGGGGCAGCCTAGCCCTGCGTCGGAAAGGCGCGTATACGCCCCCAGCACAATGACCGCCAGCGCCAGCAGCAAGGTGACGGAGAGCAGGCGTGAGTAGAATGTTTGCATTATGGTCCGGTGTCGGCTTGGGTTTGGAGGTAGGGCCTCAACTGCGCCAGCATTTCATCCAGCGTCAAGGCTCCCCGTAAGTTGAGCAGGATGCGCCCCTGGCTGTCAATCAGGTGGTGGCTTGGAACCACGAGGTCAGGCGTCAGCCGCCGCGCGGCGCTCCCCTCCAGATCCAGCGCCACCGGCACGGACAACCGCAAGCGGGTTTGAACATCCAGGATGATGTTCGGCGGGTCATAAGGCATGGCCAACGCCACGATGGATAATTGGTCGCCGTAGCGGCGGTGGAAAGCTTCCAGTGCGGGCAATTCATGCAAGCAGGGCGCACAACTGGCAGACCAGGAACTGACCCAACTGAGTCGGCCTCGTGGGTCAGGGATATGGATGCGGCCACCTGTCAGCGATGGCAGGTTCAGTGGGGTGATGCGGGGATCGGGTTTGCTTGCCCACAGCAATGCAGCGGCGCCGCCCGCTGCGACCAAGGCCAGGGGCATGAGGTATTTCAGTTTATTAGCAAATCCAGACATCATGAATTGGCGACAAATTTCCATGATAATTGTCAAAAACTAAGATATATTACCTGGATACCGTGTGGTTTCACACACTTGGCATGAAGCAAAGAGGGCTTGTTGTGGTGACGATGACAGACAACATGACCGATCAATGCCGGATCTTCGAGGTGCGGCCAAACCGCTCTTTGTCCCGCGAAGGGATGCTGGTTTTCTTCTTGGCGGTCGCCGTCTTTTCCCTGCTGGTTGCGTTGCGCTGCATTTTGCTGGGCGCATGGCTGGTGCTGCCGTTCACCGTGCTTGAACTCGTGGTCTTAGGCTGCTGCCTATACCTGTTTGAACGCGGTTCGCGTTATTCCGAAACCATCCAGATCAGCCACGACTCCATTCTGTTCATTGCCCGGCGCGGCGTAAAAGTCCTGCAGGAATGCCGTTTCCAGACGTATTGGGCAAGGGTTGCGCTCCAGTTGGATCAGCATAGCTGGTATCCCGGCAAACTGCTGTTGCAGTCGCACGGGCGCAGTATCGAAATTGGCGCTTGCCTGACCGAGGATGACCGCAAGGCGTTCGCGGCGAGCATCAGGGCGTCACTGGAGGATTGCCGCCGGATGCCCTGAGCAGGACACGAATACCCGTTGGAGGAGGAAACATGTCAGGAGGAAGCATGTTAGAGAGAAGGACAGCCTGTTTGGCCGCAACCTTGCTTGCGGTTGTTGGTTGCTTGGGCGCAGCCGTCGCCCACGCGGATTACGAATATAACCTGACGCCGCCTGCCTCCACCATTACGCAGGAAATTTTCGACCTGCACATGCTCACGACCACCATCGCCACCATCATCATGGTGATCGTCACCGCCATGATCATTTACGCGCTGTACGCTTTCCGCCATTCCCAGGGCGCGATACCCGACCAGGATTTCCACAACAACTGGTTCGGGCGCTGGGCATGGGTGCTGGTTCCGGTCATTGTGTTGGGGATCGACCTGAGCATCGCCAGTTCCGCTTCCTCCACCCTGTCGTCCGTTGAGTCGCATGACAAGGCCGATGTCACCGTCAAGGTGACGGGTTCGCAATGGAAGTGGACGTATGAATACCTGGATGACGGCATCAAGGTGGTCAGCAACCTGAAAAAGCTGGAGCCGACCGACCCCTTGTACCTGCGGGATGTGGACAACCCGTTGGTGCTGCCGACCGGCAAGCGGGTGCGTTTCCTGCTGACCTCATCCGATGTGCTGCACAACTGGGGCGGGGCGGAAGTGGTGCCGAAGAAGATTTCCATCCCCGGCTATATCAACGAAACCTGGACCAATATCACCAAGGAAGGCGTCTACCGTGGGCAATGTTATGAAAACTGCGGCGCGGGCCACGCTTTCATGCCTGCGGTCATCAGCGCCGTCAGCCCGGACAAGTTCGAGCAATGGCGCGCGCAGCAAAAGTCCCAGGCTGCGCAGGCCGCCGCCGAAGCTTCATCCGACAAGGTATGGGGCAAGGATGAGCTGGTCGCCAAGGGGCAGGAAGTCTACACCAAAAACTGCATGGCCTGCCATCAGGCCAATGGCAAGGGGCTGCCTGGCGTCTTTCCTGCCCTGTCTGGCAGCAAGATCGCCGATGGCCCGGTCGCCGGTCATCTGGAACGGGTCATCCACGGCAAGCCCGGCACCGCCATGGCCGCCTGGGGGCCGCAGCTCAATGATCTGGAAATCGCCGCTGTTGTCACCTTTGAGCGCAATTCCTGGGACAACCACACCGGCGATGCAGTCCAGCCCAAAGATGTAAAAGCAGCCCGATAATGTTTTGAGGAGGTTTTCAACCATGAGTGGAGCAGTCACGGCGCACGACGATCATCATGACCACGGGCCGCCCAAGGGTTGGCAGCGCTGGCTATACAGCACCAACCACAAGGACATCGGCACCATGTACCTGTTCTTTTCGCTGTTCATGCTGTTTTTCGGCGGGGCGATGGCGATGTATATCCGTGCGGAGTTGTTCATGCCCGGCGTGCAATTGGCCAGCCCGAACTTCTACAACAATATGGTGACTGACCATGCGTTGGTGATGGTGTTCGGCATGGTGATGCCTGCGGCGGCGGGCATGGCGAACTGGATGATCCCGATGATGATCGGCGCGCCGGACATGGCGCTGCCGCGCCTCAACAACCTGAGTTTCTGGCTGTTGCCTGCGGCGGCGCTGATGCTGGTCTTGTCGATCGTGGCGCCTTACATTTTCCCGAATGGCGGCACGCCGGTGAACACTGGCTGGACGTTGCTGCCGCCCTTGTCGAAACAGGTCGGCATCGGTATGGATTTCACCATTTTCGCCATCCACCTGCTCGGGGTGTCCTCGATCCTGGCCTCCATCAATATCGTGACCACCATCCTCAATATGCGCGCGCCGGGCATGACCCTGATGAAAATGCCGCTGTTCGTATGGTCGTGGTTCTTCACCGGGCTGCTGCTGATCGCCGTCATGCCGGTGCTGGCCGGGGCGGTGACCATGCTGCTGTTCGACCGCCATTTCGGCACGTCCTTCTTTGATGCGGCGGGTGGCGGCGACCCGATCCTGTTCCAGCATCTGTTCTGGTTCTTTGGGCATCCGGAAGTGTATGTGCTGCTGTTGCCCTCCATCGGCGTGCTGGGGCTGGTGATCCCGACGTTTTCGCGCAAGCCGCTGTTCGGCTACAAATCGCTGGTCTGGGGCATGGCGTTTTTGGCCGCGCTGGGCATGGTGGTGTGGGCGCACCACCAGTACACCATCGGCATGTCGCTGGCGGCGACCAACTATTTCATGATCGGCACCATCCTGATTTCGATTCCGGTCGGGCTGATGCTGCTGAATTTCATCTTCACCATGTGGCGTGGGTCGATGACGTTTGAGACGCCGATGCTGTTCGGCATCGCCATTATCCTGATGTTTTCGTTTGCGGGCGTGACCGGGGTCATGCTGGCGGTGGTGCCTGCGGACATGCAGTACCATGACACCATGTTCGTGGTGGCGCATTTCCACTACGCGCTGATTCCGGGCGCGGTGTTTGGGTTGTATGCGGGCGTGTTCTACTGGCTGCCGAAATGGACTGGGCATATGTATGACGAGCGCCTGGGCAAGATCTTTTTCTGGTGGACGACCATTTCCTTCAATATCACCTTCTTCCCGCAGCATTTTCTGGGGCTGGCGGGGATGCCGCGCAGGATCGTGGATTACAGCGTCCAGTACACCGATTTCAATATGATTTCCAGCATCGGCGGTTTCCTGTTCGGCCTGTCGCACCTGCTGTTCCTGTACATCATCATCAAGACTATCCGGGGTGGGGAAAAGGCACCGGCCAAACCGTGGGAAGGCGCGCAGATCGGCACGGCAGGCCTGGAATGGACGCTGCCTTCGCCGCCGCCGTTCCACAGTTTCACTGAAGCGCCGGTGGTCAGGTGATGGACAAGCGTGATCACGAAAAACTGCGCAAGGCCAATCTGCGGGTGGCGCTCATCCTGGGGGCCATCGCGTTGCTGGGCGTGCTGTACACCTTCCTGTACCTGCCGAAAGTCATGAGCGGGGGGCTGGGGGAATGAACGCGCGTGCCGCCCGCAACCGCAAGGTGATGTTCCGCCTCGGCCTGGTGGGGGTTGGCATGTTCGCGTTCGGTTTCGCCATGGTTCCGCTCTACGGCCTGCTCTGCGAGGTGGGGGGCATCAATGGTGTGGCGGGCAATGCGGGCGGGCGGATTGCGGATACGTCCGGCATGCGCGTGGATAACGGGCGGCTGATCACGGTGCAGTTTGATTCCACCGTCAACGCCAACCTGCCGTGGGAATTCCACCCCATGACCCGGCAGATGCAGGTGCATCCGGGCGAGCTGGCGACGGTGAACTATTACGTCAAAAACAACACCAGCCGCGCCATCACCGGGCAGGCCGTGCCGGGGATCACGCCCTGGCAGGTGACGAAGGATTTCAGGAAGCTGGAATGTTTCTGTTTTACCCAGCAGACCTTGCAGGCGCAGGAGGCAAGGGAAATGCCGGTGCGTTTTGTGATCGACCCGGCGGTGTCGCCGGAGTATGGCGTGGTCACATTGTCGTACACATTCATGAATACGGAACAGGTTAGCCAGAACTGATGGAGGATGGAGCAGTCATGACTCAGGCGACACAGACGGACAAAGGCGCGTATTTCATTCCGGAACCCAGCCATTGGCCGATCACGGCCGTGTCCGGCATGTTCCTGCTGTTTCTGGGGCTGATCCTCGCCATCAACAAGATGGATTTGGCGGGCAGCCTGATCCTGGTGACGGGGTTCGCCCTGCTGGCACATTTGCTGCAAGGCTGGTTCGGCGCGGTCATCGACGAAAACCTCAGCGGCAAATACAACGGGCAGGTGGACCGCTCCTTCCGGCAGGGCATGTTCTGGTTCATCGCCTCGGAAGCGGCTTTTTTCGTCACATTTTTCGGCTGCCTGTATTACCTGCGCAATATCACCCTGCCGTGGCTGGGCGGCGAAGGGCATCTGGCCGATTCCCATCTCCTCTGGCAGAACTTCCAGTACAACTGGCCGCTGCTGAATTTGCCGGACAGCAGCAACGCCAAGTATGCGCCCGCCAAGGAAGCGATGGCTCCTTGGGGCATCCCCTTCCTCAACACCATTATCCTGCTTTCCAGCGGTGTGACCCTGACCTGGGCGCACTGGGGATTGAAAAAGGGCAATAACCCGCAATTGGTGCGGGGTTTGGTCATCACCATCTGCCTGGGCGTCCTGTTCTTTTGTTTGCAGGCGTATGAATACTGGCATGCCCACACTGAAATGGACCTGACCCTGAATGCAGGGGTGTACGGCTCGACTTTCTACATGCTGACGGGGTTCCACGGGCTGCATGTCACCATTGGCACCATCATGCTGACGGTGATCTGTGCGCGCAGCATCAAACGCCATTTCACGGAGCACAACCATTTCGCCTTTGAGGCGGTGGCGTGGTATTGGCACTTTGTGGATGTGGTGTGGATCGCCTTGTTTATTTTTGTGTATTGGTTGTAGCGGCAGTTGGCGGCAGCACGCCATGCGGCGTGATCTGCCCCGTCAGGTAGCCGACCACCAGCAACAGGAGGAGGAAGACCGACAGCGCGACCCGCGTCGTCAATGAGGCGACCACCCGGTTGGATTTGCCGTTGTCTTTGGCCAGGAAAACCACGCCGGAGACAAGGCTGACCAGAATCAGGGCCAGATTGATGATGATCAGAACTTTAAACCACATGAGGAGCCTCGGTTTGTTACAGCACAGTGAAAATGCCAGTATAACCGCAAGTTACCGGTTCCGGCCTACGGTTTTCGCCACCCTGCTGACGGTGGTGGTGGTGGGCGTTTTCGCAGCCTTGTCTGTCTGGCAATACCAGCGGGCGCAGTACAAACAGCAGCTTGCGCAGGACATCGCCCGGCAGTCGGGGCAGCCCGCCATCAACCTGAACCAGGCCCAGGTTGACTGGCCCGCCCAGCGTTTCCGGGCGGCGGAGGTGACCGGATCGTGGGAGACGGGCGGAACTTTGCTGCTGGACAATGTCGTGCAGCAAGGCCGGGCTGGTTACCATGTGGTTACCCCCTTGCGGCTGGCAGTGAGCGGGCGGCATATCCTGGTCAATCGGGGTTGGGTGGAAGTGGGTGCCAGCCGTCAGGCGCTGCCCGCCATCCCCACGCCATCGGGTGAAGTGCGGTTGGCTGGTTCGCTGGATTTCCCCCGTTCCAAACCGTTTTTCCTGTTCGGCGAGATGCCTGCGGACGCAGAAGGCAACCAGCGCTGGCTGTATCTCGACAAGGCGAAACTCGAACAGAAACTGGGTTATCCGCTGCCCGCCTATATTCTCCTGCAAACCTCCGCCGCCCCGGATGGCCTGGATCGTGACTGGCCGCCATTTGACAGCAAGGTGTGGATGCACATCGGCTACAGCATCCAATGGGCGGTGTTCGGCCTGATTGCGCTCTCCGCCTACCTTTACCTGAACATGCGGAAACACACGGAGGAAACCGTATGAGCGCTGACGCCGCCACGCTTGCCCACCCCAAACGCAGTTACCGCCCGTTATGGATACTGGTGCTGGTATGCGCTTTCCCGTATCTGGCCAGTTGGTTGTATTTCCAGTTCAGGGATGATTTGCCGCCGTTGGGGGCCGTCAATCATGGCGCGCTGATTTCTCCCGTGCGGGCTGTAGGTGAATTACCGCTGGTGGGGGCGGATGGTGCTACGTTCAATATGAAGGATCTGCGGGGCAAGTGGGTGCTGGTGACGGTCGCCGGTTCCGCTTGCGCCGAACGCTGTCAGCAGAACCTGTATTTCCTGCGCCAGGTGCGGTTGGCCATGGGCAATGAGCGCCGCCGGGTGGGGCGTTTGCTGGTGCTGGCCGACACCAGCCAGTTGGAGGCATTGAAGCCCCACCTGCAAGCCCACCCCGGTTTGCAGGTGGCGGTGGGGCCAGCGGCTTCCATCGCGCGGTTGCAGGCGCTGTTGCGCAACCCCAATCCGGTCGCAGAGGACGGCGTGTATGTCATTGATCCGTTGGGAAATGTGATGATGTCCTATCCGCCGGATTTCAAGGGCGAGTTGATCATCAAGGATTTGCGCCATCTGTTGCAAGCGTCGCAGGTGGGGTGAAGTAAAAGCCGTATGGCTGTCATCAATAAAGTAGAGAGGAGACGTGTTATGGTTACGATTAGCGGTTCTGAACAGCTGGGTGAAACCCCCAATCTGGTCATCCGGAAGGTGGATTCCGAAGCTTCCATGCGTTGGCTGAACGCGGGCATTAAGGACTTCAAGGCATGCATGGGGGCAAGCATGGCCTATGGGATGGTCTATGTGGTGCTAGGGCTGGTGCTGGCCGCCCTGACCTGGGCCAACCCCATTTTCACCACCACCCTGGCGGCGGGGTTCCTGATCATAGGCCCGATTGTCGCGGTAGGCTTTTACTGCATGAGCCGCACGCTGGAACAGGGCGGCACCCCGCATTTCGCCCAAGGCATTGACGGGTTGCGCTTCAACGCCATCAGCCTGGCCAGCTTCGCGCTGGTGTTGGGTGTGCTGATGGGTGTTTGGGCGTTGCTGTCATCCGTGACTGTGGCGTTGACTTTTGGCAGCATCACCGTCAGCGATAACTGGCTGGACACCCTGCTGAGTCAGGAGGCGTTCACGCCCTTCCTGTTCGCCTGGGTTTTGGGCGGCGGCCTGATCGCAGCGGTTGCGTTCGCCATCAGCGTGGTTTCCGTGCCGCTGATCACGGACAGGAAAGTCGACTTCGTGACCGCCATGATCACCAGTGTGAAAACCGTCATCGCCAATCCTGGGGTGATGCTGAGTTGGGCGTTCATCCTGGCGACCCTGATGTTCCTCGGTTTCATTTTCTTCTTTGTCGGTCTGGCCATCACCCTGCCGATTGCAGGCCATGCTAGCTGGCACGCCTACCGTGACCTGATCGCCACAGAATAAGGATGGGGGAAGCACTATGATAACTGTCGCCGCCCTGGATGCAGGTGTGAATTGGAGAGCCTATCTCGGCTTGTGCAAGCTGAAGGTGGTAAGCCTGATCGTGTTTACCGCCATGGTTGGGATGCTGCTTTCCACCCATGACGCCGTGCCGCTGTCAACCCTGTTCTGGGGGTTTCTGGGCATTGGGCTGGGCGCTTCCTGCGGGGCGGCGGTCAATCATGTTGCTGACCAGCATATTGATGCGCTGATGCAGCGCACGGAGCATCGCCCCTTGCCCCAGCATCAGCTGACGACGGCGCAGGCGCTGGTGTTTGCAACGGGGCTGGGCGTCCTTTCCCTGGTGATCCTCGGCGTTATGGTCAATTGGCTGACTGCCGCGCTGACGCTGGCTTCCATGGTCGGCTACGCTGGGGTGTACACCCTGTACCTGAAACGCGCCACCCCGCACAATATCGTGCTGGGTGGGGCGGCAGGTGCTGCGCCGCCGGTGCTGGGTTGGACGGCGGTGACCGGCGAGTTGCATACCGACGCGTTGCTGCTGTTCCTGATCATTTTCATCTGGACGCCACCGCACTTCTGGCCGCTGGCGATTAGGCGGGTGGAGGACTACCGCAAGGCGGGGGTGCCGATGCTGCCCGTGACCCACGGCATCGCCTTCACCAAGCTGAATGTCCTGTTGTACACCCTGATGCTGATTGCAGTGTCGCTGATGCCGTTTTTGACCCACATGAGCGGCTGGCTGTACCTGCTGGCGGCGGGCGCGCTGGGTGTTGGTTTCCTGTATCACGCCATTGTCCTGTACCGCAGCGAAGGCGATGGGCATGCAATGAAAACGTTCGGTTACTCGATTTTCTACCTGAGCGTGCTGTTCATTGCGCTGCTGGCGGACCATTACCTGCTGGCGTGGCTGTAGGCCGGGCGTACAGCGCCCGCAACACCACCACCACGAAGATGCCGCCGCCGATAATGGCGATCAGCCCGCCTAGCCCCATCATGCCCATGCCGAGGATTTGCGGCAGGTCGTGCAGGCCTTGCGCCGCGCCCGCCGTTTTGCGCTGTACGCCATACCCGCCTGACCACGCCAGGCCGAGAATGTGCAGCAATTGCCCACAGCCATACACAAACGGTTGCCACGCCGCCCATTTTGAAACCACCGGCTGGAAGCCCAGGCGCGGCAACAGGTAGTAGGTCAGCCCCATGAACGCCAGCGTCACCCCGACAATCGAACCATGGTAGTGCGCGGGGATGACCACATTCGCGCCATGGATTAGGAAGCCGATGACCCCGCCTGCCGCAAACAGCACGATGGATGCGTACAGCGCATTGCGTTGCGGGCGCAATCCCGCTTCCCGTACCCTGTTTGCGGTAAGCACGTAATAAACCGCCAGAATCCCCAGCGGCAGGGCGGTCAGGCCGCCAAATTTCATCAGGTGGGTAAAGGCTGTGCGGTGCTCCGCTGACGCCAGCCCGAATTGCAGGTAAATGAACGGGACGGCCAGCACCGGCAGCAGCATCAGCCCGAACAGCGCCTTGGCCGGTAGCGGTGCCAGCCGGATGCTGGCTCCGGTCGCTTCCGCCAGCCACAGCCACGCCACCATCAGCAGCAGGCTATGTGCGAATTGCAGGGTGTGCCCGCTGCCCCAGAACAGCAGTTCGTAGAAAGCTTGCCCGGAATAACCGGCGGGCATCTCCACCCCGCTGGCCAACAACGCCAGCAACGCGACCGCTGTCATCACGATACTGGCATAAACCCCGGTTTCGGCAGGCGTCCGCCACTCCGCCACCATTAGGGAGCGGATGATCAGCCCGGCAAAACCCACGCCGAAGATTCCCAGCCCCCACAGGAACAGCGGCTGTTGCAGGATCGGCACGTAATTGTTGAGCAGCGGGTTGCCATTGCCCACGAAGGGGGAAAGCGCCACCAAGCCCGCGCCCACAGCGGCGGTAGCGAGGATGCTTTTGTCCCATAACGGTTGCCTGACCCGGCTATTGGCGACCCATAACACGCCCGCGAAGGCGCTGAACCAGATGACGACGGACAGCACCACATGCACGACCAGCGCGGTGTGGAAAAAGTCCAGCCAAGGGATGATTTCCTGTACGCCAGGGGTGCGCGACAACACCAACAACAGGGATAAAATCCCCGCCGCCAGCAATGCGAAAATTCCCAATTTCAACCATCCCGCCGCGAGTGCGCGGGCATGATCTTGCGGGTCGGGCAATACAAATAGCAGTTGTTTCAAGTTTCCACCGTCTCACGATACGCATGCCAGCTGGCGTGGCCAATAACTGGCAATGTTACCGCAAGACCAATGAAAAACGCACCCATGCCCAGGATCACCATGGCGGCGATGGTCGCCGCCCAGCGCATCATCACCACCGGATTACGGCGCACGGCGCGGATGCTGGCGCTGATGGCGGTCGCCAGCCCCACATCGCGGTGGGCGATGTATTGCACAGTGACGACGCTGATGGTGAACACCACCGCCGCCAGCATGAAACCGCAAATCACGAAGGTCGCAATAAAGGGCAGGAAATTCTCATCCCCGAACAGTGTCCGCCAGCCGCCGCTGATCAGGTCGCCATTGCCGAAAAACAGCCCGAACAACATGGCGATCAGGCGCGCCCACACCACCAGCAACACCAGCAGGATGACGGCTGCGGTGATGGTGTCCGCCCGGCGATGGCTGGCGATGGGGATGGAAACAATGGCGACCGCCGACGCCAGCAACGCCAGCACCAGGCCACTCAGGATGAAGATGGCGAAAAACGGCAATGAATTCCGCCCGTTCATCAATGCCCCGAGGCTATCCGCCACCAACGGGCCAGAGCCGAAAAACAGGTTGACGATGGCAGTGGTGATGACCGTCCAGAGCAAAATCACGGCCCCCAGGATTAGGCCGAACATGATCAGCTTGAAGGTGCTGAAGCGGGCGTTGGATAGCGCATGCAGCAGGGAAGGCGTCTTGCCTTCCTCAATCCGGCGGCTCATATCGTATAAGCCTACCGCCGCCAGCGGACCGATCAGCATGAAGCTCGACAGCAGGAACAGGGTGAAGATTGGGTTGGCCGGGCCCAGCCAAATCATCAGCATGCCAGCGATGGTGAAGACCAAGCCGTAGGCGATGCTGGCGACCGGCCTGACCTGCATATCCTCCCAGCCTTGCCCCACCCAGCGCAGCGGCGCGCCCATATCGAGTTTGCGGATGCGGGGAACAGGGTCTTCCGCAACCGGATGGCCGGACAAAATGGATGTCATGACGTTTTCCTCCTCTGGCGAAACTCCTCTGTTTTGTTGTCTATGCGGAGTGTGTTGGTGTCTTCCCCCCTCATGGACTTATAGGAGGATACTGGATGAAAATCAAATGCTCCCGCCGGTTTCAAGGTGAAATTTTCTTGTCTTGTTGGGAGTATTGTGGTAGGGAATGTGCGACTTTTTGCGGGCGGGCAAAGCAGGGGCGTACTATCAACAGCGTCTGAATCCGGTAGGGATTCAATTCCGGTGGCTGAACCTGTTTTCAGGCTAATGCGGGGACACCCAGAATGAGGAGAGGAGCTCACAGCGCAAAAGGATGGTTGGCGGCGATGCTGGCACCAGGGGCCGCTTGCGCTGACTGGGGGCTCAACATGACGGAAGGCGTCACCGCTTCGAGCCGCGAAATCTACCACCTGCACATGATGACGCTGTGGGTGTGCGTCGCCATCGGCTGCATCGTTTTCGGGATTATGGCGTATTCCATCGTCAAGCACCGGAAGTCTAAAGGCGCGGTCGCCGCCACCTTTCACGAAAGCGCCAAAGCGGAAATCATCTGGATGGTCATCCCCGTCATTATCCTGGTTTCACTCGCCATCCCCACCGCCAAAGCGCTGATCAGGATCGAAGACTCCAGCAACGCCGACATGACCATCAAGGTGACGGGCTATCAATGGAAGTGGGAGTATGAATACCCCGAAGAAGGCATCCGTTTCTTCAGCAACCTCGACCCGAAAAGCCGTGAAGCCAGTGCCTTGGGTTCTGGCATTGATCCGGCGACCGTCGACCATTACCTACGGGAAGTGGACAATCCGGTGGTGATTCCGGTCGGGAAAAAAGTCCGCTTCCTGTTCACCGCCAATGACGTGATCCATTCCTGGTGGGTGCCGGATCTGGCCATCAAAAAGGACGCCATTCCCGGTTTTGTCAACGATATGTGGACTAAGGTCGACAAGCCCGGCGTCTACCGTGGCCAGTGTGCGGAGCTGTGCGGCAAGGGCCATGCCTTCATGCCCATCAAGGTGGTGGCGATGGAACTGCCTGGCTACCAGCAATGGGTTGCGGGACAGCAGCGGCAGGCGGCCGCTGCCGTAGCCGATAGCAATAAGGAATGGGGTAAGGCCGAGCTGATGGCGCAAGGTGAAAAGGTTTTCACCTCAAACTGCGCAGCTTGTCATCAGGCGAGCGGGTTGGGCATTCCAGGCGTGTTCCCGGCGCTGAAAGGCAGCAAGATTGTCACCGGCGACCTCAGCGCCCATCTGGAAACCGTCCTCAATGGCAGGCCGGGCACCGCGATGCAGGCGTTCAGCAAACAGCTTACCGACGCCGACATTGCCGCTGTCATTACCTATGAGCGCAACGCTTTTGGCAACAACACGGGGGATGTGCTGCAACCGGCAATGGTCAAGGCCGCCCGTCATTAGTTTTACCGGGCGATTGCCCGCAACAACAAGGTTGGGAGGAAAATCATGGATGCCCGCGCTGACCACCTGCCCGCCGATGGGCATGCCGCCCCGCATGGCTCCGCCAAAGGCGTGCTGCGCTGGATCACCACCACCAACCATAAGGACATCGGCACGCTTTACCTGTGTTTTTCCCTGCTGATGCTGTTTGTGGGCGGGGCGATGGCGTTGGTGA